>JAVJPD010000771.1:0-1984 GCA_040216475.1 Rhodospirillales bacterium | reverse complement strand
CGTTCGCGTTCACCCAACGCTTGCGCCGGGTGTTCGCGTCCGAGGGCATTCGCGCTTCTCAAGCCGACGACGGCGGAGAAGGCGGCGCGGAAACCTTCGGCCAGGATATGATCCTGGCGACGGCGCAAAACGTTTGGGTGCTCGATAGTTCATTGTCGATCTACAAGGCACCCGCGAACAGGCCCGCCGCCGAGGGCAGCGGGGCGAGTTACGCGCTCGGCGCCGGCGCCGTGCTGTGCGAACGTAAAATAACTCCCGCACAGGTTCTCAAACACATGATCGAAACGGCGATGGCGTTCGATCCCCATTGCGGCGGTCGCGTCTGGGTGCGCCGCCTCGCGTGAGGCGCGCGCCGTTCGCCGGACCTCAACCAATCAGGGAAAAGTTTTCATGGGCGTGATCCAACTCCCGACCAACGCTGCGCTCGGCTTCGGCGAGGCCGAAACGAACGCGTCCTTCGGCCCGCAAACAGGGCCTAACGCAACGAACGATCCGATGGACGGCCTGGCGGAAACCGCGAGCGGCTTTCTCGAAGCCGCGCGCGAACGCCGCCGGCCGGCCGAGGATTCGGCCTTCGTCATCGCCGCCGTCGGCGAGGCGCGCGCGCGTTTCGCTAATCTGCTGGATGACGACGCGGCCCCGGACGATTTCACGGCCCGCGCCGCCGAGGACTCGCAAAACCTGCTCGACGGTTTGCGCGCTTCCGGCGGTTTCGCGCCGAGCGCGCAGGGCCTCCGCGAGGCCGAACGGCGGCTCTCGGGTCTGCGTTCGGTGTTCGCCATCGAGGCCGCCGAGAAACATCAGCGCAGCCGCGCGCAGGCCTTTGTCGGCAACCTGGATCGCACGGTGGAGTCCTTCGCGGTCATGGCGCGCAAGCGCCCCGAGGACGCGGAGAACCTGCTCGCCGATCTCGAGGACGCGCACCGCGCCGCCGGATCGTTCCTCGCCCCGGCGGCGGTAAGCGGGCGCCTGCAAGGCGCGCGCGAACGCGTTATCGAACACGCCGCGCGCGGCCTGATCGAGCAGGCGCCCGATCTCGCCCGCGTCGAGATCGAGAACGGCCCGATGTTCGCCGGGCTCGATGCCAAGCGCAGAAGCGAGCTCGCCGCGCTCGCGGGCCTGGCGGAACAGGACGCGCAAACCCGCGCCGCTTTGGGCGCGGCGCAGGCCGAGGCGCAAGCCCGCGCGGGCCGGCAGGCCCAGGCGGCTCGGCTTCGTACCGGCATCGCAAGCGGCACCGCCGCGCGCCTCGACATCGAGAACGCGTTTACCGACGGCGCGATCGGCGAAGAGGCCCGCGGCGATCTGACCCGATCCCTCGAGGCGCGGGATGCCCGCGCCCGGGAGAAGCTCGGCAACGCGGCCATGATCGCCGACCGGCTCGCGGCGGCGGACGGCGCGGACTTTGAAGGCGACGGCTTCGACCCTGAAGCCATCGAGGATTATTACGAAACCCTGACTCCCACGTTGGTCGAACTACCGCCCGAGGAGCGGGCCGCGGTCGAGGACGCATTGATCGTCCGTCTCGGCGGCATCCCGGTTCCCATCGTCAACACGCTCCGCGCGGGCATCCTCTCCGGCGAGCCCACGCAGGAAGTCGCGGCATCGCAACGCATCGCGAAGTTCGCGCGGTTGAGTCCGGCGCTGATCGAGGCGATCCCCGAGGATGAGATCACTCGTGCCCAGGCGGTCGCCGAGTACGCAAGCCTCGGCCTGCCGGCGGCACGCGCCGTCGAACTCGGCACCGAGCGCGGCGTTCAAAAGGCATCGGCACGCGGCATGGATACTGCGCGCGGCGCGGCTACGGCGGCGGATGAAACGCCCCTCGATCTGCGCGGCAAAATCGGCGGCGGTAATGAATTGATCGATCCGCAGGCGATTCTCGACATTCTTAAACAAGAAGGCTTCGACCTAGAAAATATCGGTAAAACCGATGAAGACCGGCTTATTCGAGTTGCGGGAAGGTTCGATCCTGCAAAAATTC
>JAVJPD010000770.1:0-1740 GCA_040216475.1 Rhodospirillales bacterium | reverse complement strand
GCGCCAAATAAGCGTCGATCAGTTCGCGGTCGAGCTCGCGCGGGTGAGAAAACGCCTCGCGGACGGCATTGGCGGTAATTTCATTAAAGACGACCCGTTTGACGTCGACGTTGTCGAGGACCTTCTTTTGTTTGAGCACTTCATGAATGTGCCAGGCGATGGCCTCGCCTTCACGGTCGGGGTCGGTCGCGAGATACAGGTGATCGGCGCCGTTCAAGGCCTTGGTGATTTCCTGCACGCGTTTTTGCGCCCGGGCGTCGACTTCCCAATCCATCTCGAAATCGTCGTCGGGGCGGACCGAGCCGTCCTTGGACGGCAGATCGCGGATGTGACCGTAGCTCGCCAGCACGGTGTAATCCTTGCCGAGGTACTTATTGATGGTCTTGGCCTTGGCCGGCGATTCAACGATGACGACGTTACTCATGAAAACCCTATTTCAGCGCCCGTATCAGCGATACCTGTTGGCCCGGATGCCTCTCCAGCCGGCCCGCCAACTCCAATTCGAGGAGCACGGCTGAAACGGCGGGAGCGGACAAATGGCAGCTACGGATGATTTCGTCAACCTTCACGGGAGCGGGCCCCAGACATTCGAGAACGGCGGCTTGGGCCCTTTCGGCCTCCCCGGGTTCCGGCATTGCCGCAAAATCGTCAATGATATCAGTATCTTGTTTTGCCTCCCGCAGGGCCGGGTCGAGCGGCCCCAGAGCGCCGAGCACATCGTCGGCGGATTCCGTCAAAATCGCCCCCTGGCGGAGCAAATCGTTGCTGCCGCGATTCCGGGGATCGAGCGGCGAGCCCGGTACGGCGAACACGTCGCGGCCCTGTTCGAGCGCCATGCGGGCGGTGATCAGCGAGCCCGAGCGCTGGCCGGCCTCGATCACCACCACCCCTTGCGCCATGCCGGAAATCAGCCGGTTGCGGCGGGGAAAATGCTGGGCCTGAGGCACCGTGCCCGGCGGCATTTCCGAGATCAGGGCGCCGGTTTCGCGCACCTCGGCAAACAAGGCCGCGTTTTCCTTGGGGTAAACATGATCGACCCCGCCCGCGAGAACCCCGACGGTACCGGTCGCAAGCGCGCCTTCGTGGGCGGCCGCGTCGATGCCCCGAGCCATGCCGGAAACCACCAACTGGCCGGCTCGGCCCAAGCCGGCGGCGATGTCGCGGGCCAGGCGGCGTCCGTTGAGGGACGCATTTCGGGCGCCGACAACGGCAATCGTGGTGCCGGCGGGGCGTTCGAGCAGAGTGGGATCGCCGAGCACCGATATCAGCGGCGGTGCGTCCTCGATCGCGGCCAGGAGAGGCGGGTAGCCGGGCTCGCAGCGGGCGATGAGCGCGGCGCCGAGGGCTTCGAGGGCTTCGATCTCAGCCTCGGCCTTTTCCGGCGGGTAGATCTTGGGGGCCTTCGAGCCGCTGCCGCGCCGGGCCAGCCCGGGCAAGGCGGCAAGCGCGGCCTCGGCGCTGCCGAAACGTCCGAGCAGGCGGCGGAAGGTCATGGGGCCGACGTGCTCGGTGCGGATCAGGCGCAGCCAGGCGCACCTTTCCCCCGCGTTCAGGGGCCGTTTTTCAGGGCGGTTTTGCGGCGCTGCCATGGCCGGGCGGTCTCCCGATAAGCGGACCTAGATCGGATCATGATTTATCGGAAGCACCGTCCGGTTTTGATAAATCATGTGAATCCGGTCTACATCAATGATTTAAAGCAGATTCACATGGTCTGTCGGATCGCCTTCTCCGATCAATGGC
>JAVJPD010000769.1:0-11146 GCA_040216475.1 Rhodospirillales bacterium | reverse complement strand
CGACGGTCGGCGGTGAGAAGAAGGACTGCGTTTCGGGCGACGTCATCCAAATCCCGAAAGGCTCGAAGCTGTCGCTTGAAGTAACGGCGGGACCGGTACGTTACGCGTCCGTCGAATCGACCACTTTCCTGGAAGGAAAGGTCGATCTGAAAGCGTAAAAATCAAAAATTTTGTCTTAGGGAGGCAATCATGACATTCCACCGTTTCGAGAACTACGAAGCCCGCACACGGGCCGTCCATCTTTCCACCGGCCAAACCCGGAAAATCGTCGGCAAGTACGTTTACTTCGGCCATGTCGGCAAAGCGCCCGGGACCGGTTCGGTGCTTCACTACCACCCCAACGACTTCATGGTTTTCGTCCTGACGGGCAAGGCCAACGCGATTTGCGGCAAGGACCGCCGTGTTATCACGCCGGGTACGTTGATGCATGTACCGCCGTGCGCGCGCCACTCGGTGAAGGCGAGCGAGGAAGGATTCATGACGTATCTCGCCATCAAGGAGCCGACGTGGTCGATGGTCGGGTCCGCAGCCGACGAGCCGCTGCCGGATGCGGCACCGGTCGAGGAAGATGTGTGGAAGACCCATGCCGAGGGTAAGTGGCCGGGCCGGGACAAGAGCGAAGGAGAATCCCAGGTCGTCATCGAGGGGATCGGTAATGCGTTTTACCAGATGATCGATTCCTTCGACGCGCCCGCGGTCTCAGCACAGTCGGTCCGCCGTGTGATCGGCCCGCATATTGATTTCTCGTTCTACGATCTGCCGAAGGGCTACGAGGAGCCGCTTCGCACCGCCGAGCATGAGCGCTTCATTTACATGGTGCACGGCGGCATCGAGGCCGGCGTCGGCGGCCAGATTCAGACCTGCGGTCCTGACGACGTCATCGAGATCCCGCGCGATAGCGAAGTCGGTTTCAAGGTCATCGAGGGGCCGGCCCGGTTTGTCTCGGTGCAGCCGACTCCGAAGCTCGAGGCCTGGGTCGACAGCCAGATCGGATCATGATTTATCGGAAGCGCCACGTGGTTCCGATAAATCATGTGAATCCGATCGATATCGACGAGTTAGAGCAGATTCACATGGTTGTCGGATGGCCATTGCCAACCATCCTGGCTTCACCGACTCGCCATGCTGGCGCTTCGGCGCCGCGGGAGCGAAGCTCCGGCTTCGCCAAGGCAAGTTGACATGGGCCAAAGTGGCGATTCCGACAAACCATGATCTGCTCTAAAGCTGAACGGTTCGCCTGTTCAGTCCTTGAGCGGGGGCTCGACGCCTTCCTGCATCGGCACCTTGAAGGTCTTCAGGGTCAGCCCGGTGATGGTGTAATAGCCGGATAGGCCGATGATCTCCATCACGCCCTTTTCGCCGAAGTGCTTGATCGCTTCGTTGTAGGTTTCGTCGCTGGCCTCGCGGGTTTCCCAAAGCTCGCTACAGAGGTTGTAGAGCGCTTCCTCATCGGCTTTTTCGAAAACGGGGCGTTTGCGTTCGGCGATGGCGGCGACGATCGCGTCGTCCAGCCCCGCCTTCTTGGCGTATTGCACGTGAGAATACCAAGCCGGCTGGGCGACCCATTGGCGGACCGTGATCAGGATCGTCAGTTCGATGTGACGCGGCTCGAGGGAGCAGTCGTAGCGTACGAATGCCCCCAGTTTTTGAGCGGCGTCGGCAAAAGCGGGGCTCCGAATCCAAGCATTCATGGGCAGCGTCATCTTTCCCCGCGGTCCCGAAACGATCTCATCGTGAATTTTTAATTGTGCCGGAGACATGGTTTCCGGTGTCAGCATCTTCAATCGGCTCATTTTGTCCTCCCCTTGCTGATTTTTTCGAATTGAACGGTTCGGCCGGAACGTTTCATCCAATCACGGGTCCATGGCCGGGTGATGGCTCGCTTCGGGATCGACGCAAACGTTGATTACGACCGGTCCGCCGGCGCGGTGTGCGTCTTCGAGCGCGCCGAGAATCTGATCGGGATGGGTCACGGTCATGCCGCGGCAGCCGAAGCCTTCGGCGACTTTCGCGAAGTCGACGTTGGAGAAATCGACCGCGATGCGATTTTTGCCGAGGTTGTCGCGGACCATGCCGAGGCCTTGATTGTTCGAGACCATGAAAACGACGGACAGGCTCTGCTCGACGCAGGTCGCGAGAACCTGCAGGGACGTCGAGAAGCCGCCGTCACCGGCCAGGCTGGTGACCCGCTGATCGGGATAGAGAAGCTTGATGGCCGCCGCGGCCGGCGGGCTCCAGCCCATGCCGCCAATGCCGCCGGGCACGACGAGACGGCCCGGATATTTCACCCGGAGGCCATTGGTGGTCCAGATGCGGTTGGCACCGGCATCGAGGGTCAGGTAGTCGTCTTTCGTGAGAAACTTTTGCAGCGCGCGAACGACATCGACGTGATGAACATACCCTTGCGCGGCGGGCAGATCGGGCAGGCTGTCGTAGCTGGTGTCCTTCTTGATGGTTTTGATGTTGCCGAGACGCTTGTCGCGCTTGCCGTCGTCCAGTTTCTGGCTTGCCAGAACGTCGAGCGCATCGGCGGCATCGGCGGTGATGGCGAGATCGACCGGATAGACCCAGCCCGCGTTGCGGGGGTCGACGTCGATCTGCACCAGGGTTTGATCGCCGGGGCGGATCATTTTAGGGTCGCGGAAGCGCGTATAATCGGGGCCCATGCTGACGCCGACCATGACGATCAGGTCCGCCGACGCGACGGCCCGGTTGGCGGTGGCGCAGCCCCAGGTGCCGAGCATGCCGACGGCGCAATCGATCGTTTCGTCGACGCAGCCCTTGGCGTTGTAGCTGGTCGCGACCATGGCGCCGATCTTGGAAGCGATGTCCTGCAGTGTCTTGCCGGCATTGGCGGCAAGCACGCCGTTGCCGGCGATGAACGCCGGGCGTTCCGCCTTGTTGATCAGTCGCGCCAACCGTTCGATGGCATCGCCGTCGACCTTGGCCGGCGTATAGGCAAGATAACCGCCGATGGGATAAAGCCGCGCGCGCGGGCTTTCGGGAACATCTCGGCGCACGATGCCGCTTTTCATGATGACGGCGGCGGGGCCGCTTCTCGGTAACGTCGCGTGCTTGAAAGCCATTTGCAGGCCGTATACGGCATCCTGGGGCTCGGTGGCGAAGGTGGAATACTTCGTCATGCCGCGCAGCATGGATTGAATATCCGCGCCGCCGTAATCGCCGGTCATGGTCTGATAAACGCCGTATTGGCCGAAACCGTCGTAATCGGATGCCTCGGTGAGGATGACCATGGGCGATCCCGAGAAATAGGCTTCCAGAATGCCGAAACCGCCGATGGTCGAGGCGAACGGGCCTTGGCCCATGAAAACGCCGGGCTTTCCTGTCAGGCGGCCGGTAACCTGGGCCATCACGGAGGCGATCTGTTCGGTGCGGGTCAGCACGACGTCGAGCTTGTCCCTCTGCTCGTGAAAGGCGTCGAGCGACCATGTGATGCCGAGGCCCGGCAGCGTAAAGGCACGCGTCACGCCGGCATCGATCATGGTTTGAACAAGGGCTTGGCTGGTCTTCGGCATGGTGAAACGCGCTCCCCGTGGCGGTTAATCGATTTTTTGTGAATTTGGTCTTGAGCGGGACGTGGATCTTGGACCTTATTTGTAGCGAATGACGCCGTTTTCAACAAGTGGCGGCAATGTGACAGGGCCTTGAATACACGCATGGGTGGCAAGGCGGGCATTCGAGGTCCCGGATTCGTCGAGATGTCGTCGGGGTCGCCTCTTAGGGCCAATCGCTGTATTGTCGAAGCATATGAGGGTTTCCAGCCGATGGCCGCAGATCATTTCCCGTTCGTAGGGCAGCAAGAAAACAGCATGCAGATGCTGGATGCGGCCGACGAGCTGTTGCGCGCGGGCCGCTTCGGCGAAGCGGAAACGCTGTGCCGGCGTATTGTCGAGCGCGAGCCCGACAATGCCGAGGCGCATTATTTCCTGGGTTTGATCGCCTTCGAGGGCAATGCTCTCGATCGTTCCGAACGGCATCTGTCCCGGGCGGTTTCCTTGATCCCCGACGACCCGGTTTTTTTATGCAACCTCGGCAACGTTCAGCATGCCCGCGGTGATTTGGTTGCATCGGAAAAAAGCTTCAGGGAGGCCGTTCGCTACGACGATACCTTGTCGCAGGCTCATGCCAATCTCGGTCTTGTCCTGACGCAGATCGGGAAGCTCGATGAGGGTATTTCCGAATTGCAAAAGGCGCTGTCGTTCAACCCGGAAGATGTCGAAGCACACCTGAATTTGGGCAACGCGCTGCGCGAACAGAACGCGTTCCGAGACGCAATCGTTCATTACCGACGCGCCATCGAGCTTGCGCCCGATTATGACCAGGCGCACCGCAATATGGGCGTCGCCTTGGCCCAGACGGGAAAATTCGACGAAGCCGTGGCATCGTTGCGGCGAAGTCTCGAATTACAACCTCAGTCCACGCACGCCTTTACCGAGCTCGGCTTGATTCTCATCGAGGCCGGTAAGTTGGAAGAGGCCGCGGAGCATCTGATCGGCCCGGTCTGCGCATTCCGCTCCGTTCGGGAGCGCCCCCCCGAGGAATTCCCCGAATTCGACAAGATCAACAAAACCAAGCTGACTCATGATATCGAGCAGCTCGAATACCTCCTCGACCGGCGGAAGGTTTCGGCGGATCATCGGGCGTTGGTTGCGGATTACAAAGACGCCTTAAATCGGTTGGGCGAGCATTACGAAGGAAAGCTGAGCGCGTTCGATCCGCCGGCGTCGGTTCGGTTGAGGTCGTCCTACAATCGAATCCTTTACCACGCGCCGGCGGCGCAAGTCCCCGGCGGGGCTCTATCGCCGGGACTCGATCTCGCGAAGATCGAAAACGACTTTTTGACGTCCGAGCACGGCTTCGCCTTTTTCGACGGCTTGCTGAAAGAGGAAGCGCTGACCGCCTTGCACGCGTTTTGCCTCGATTCGACGATCTGGTGCCTTCTGGATTATCCGGATGAGTTGGAGTCGAACCTGCTGACGGGATTCGCTTGCCCGCTCATTTTTCAGATCGCCACCGATATCAAGGCGGCCTTTCCGAAAATCTTCGGCCCGCACGCGTTCAGTTCCTGCTGGGCCTATAAGTACTTTCAACGCAAATCCGGCCTCGGGGTTCATTGCGACGATGGTGCCGTCAGCATCAATTTCTGGATTACCCCGGATGAGGCGAACAACGACCCCGACGCCGGCGGGCTGGTGATGTGGAACAAGAAGGTGCCGCGGGACTTCCTGGGCGAGATGACGGAAGAACGCCAGGAGCGATTCAAGCGCGTCTTGAACGAGCCCGACGCGCAATCGTTCAGGGTGCCATATGGGTGCAACCGAGCGGTTTTGTTCCATTCCAACGTTTTGCACGGGACAGATGCGATCGACTTCAAGCCCGGCTATGAGAACAACCGGATCAATATGACGTTCCTGTACGGCAAGGCCCCGAAAGGCGTAAGCGGTTAAGCGCTATTCCGCGGCAGCTTTGTGGGGTGTTTTGCTTTGCCGATGTCCCGGCCAGACCGTTCCCGGAATCATGACGTGCCCCTCGAACAGGCGCCGGCAGGTGCGAATGATGCCGACCCGTTTGACTTCGGGGAAATCACCGGAAACCTCGAACTCGATATTCACGTCGATCTTGCCGCTCGGATGTTCGATGGCGATGACCTGCTTGTCGCCGTTGCCGATTTTGGCAACGTCGTTGGCAACGGTACCGGGCGTAACGGCGGCGGAGGCAACGCAGCAACTGCCGGTCACGGCGAAGGCCGCATGGCAGGTGTAGGGTACGAAATAACGCGCCGTGATGCTGCCGCCGTTCTTCGGGCGGGCGACGATGCCGAATTTCGGGATGACTTTGCCCGTGGGGTCGCCGAGGCCCATCAGGGGCGAGGCTTTTTGCCGGATGCTTTCGAGCTTTTCGTAGAATGCCTTGTCCGCATCCAACTCCGCCTTGCTTTCATAGCCGGTTTTGCCCATGTCCTCGGCCTTGACCAGGACCATCGGCATGGCGACGTCGACGCAGGAGACCTCGATGCCGTCGATGATGTCTTTCGCATTGCCCGTGGGCAACATCGAGGCGCATTTCGAGCCGGCGGCGTCCAGGAAATTCAAGACGACCGGCGCGGCGGTCCCGGGTACGCCGTCGATGGACGCGTCGCCGTCGTATTGAACCCGTCCACCCGGCGTTTGTATGACCGCCTCGATCAAGGTCTGGGTGTTGACGTTGTAAATCCGAATCGTGGTTTCCGGATCTTGCGCATTGATGAGTCCGGCTTCGATGCCGAACGGGCCGACGCCGGAAAGCATGTTGCCGCAATTGGGGCTGGTATCGACGATCGGTTTGTCGAATGCGACTTGGGCGAACAGGTAGTCCAAATCGGCATCATCGCGCTCGGAAAGGCTGACCATGGCGACCTTGCTGGTCAGCGGCGTGGCGCCGCCGATGCCGTCGGTTTGGAGCATGTCGGGCGAGCCCATGGCGGCGAGCAGCACGGCATCGCGGGTGGCGTCGTCCTCGGGCAGATCGGCGCGCAGGAAAAAGGGCCCTTTCGAAGTGCCGCCGCGCATCAGAACGCATGGAAGCCGGGTCTGTATGGTCATAATTCTTCCCTCAGCAGGCCTTTTGGCCGTTGCAAATATTCCTGCAACTATAAATCCCGGGTCCGTTTCGGGCAATTATTCATAACACCTTGTTAAATCAGGATAAGTGAAGGTAAATTGCCGATAGGATGCGCTCGATAGGAACGCGAACGACAGCGTCGGTGCGTAGCGCGCACCAGTCGGTGCGTTTCGAGATTGACGATCGTTTTCCCTGCGTGATAAAACCGCTGAAAACAAGTTCCCACGAGCAGCATAATAAAAACGTTCGCTCATTGCGGCTGACAGCATTGGTGAGATGTCGGGCCTTGAGGCAGGCCGCTGGGGATTTTTGTGGTTTTTTATAACTCTGGAGGAATCGCTCTTATGGCGGCTAAAACAACAGTGATTAAAGGGGGAGCTTTGATCGACGGCAACGGCGGCCCCGTTGTCAAAAATCCCGTTATTGTCATTGAAGATAAAAAGATTAAAGCGGTTGGGCCGGCCAGCAAGGTTAAGGCGCCGAAGGGAGCCGAGGTCATCAACGTGCCGAAAGCGACGTTGATGCCGGGCATGATGGATCTGCACATTCACCTGTGCATGTTCAACAACCTGACCTTCAAGAACTACCGCGTCGCTCAATGGGAAGTCGCTCCGCAGCTCCAGCAGCTTTATGCCTTGTTCCATTCGCAGTTGTGTTTGGAGATGGGCTTCACGACGCTCCGCGATCTCGGCTTTATCACGCCGTGGGGCTTGGTGACGGACTCGATGTGCGCCGTCCGCGATTCGATCGATAACGGCATCATGACCGGCCCGCGTCTTAAGATCGGCGCTTTCGCGGTCGGTACCGGCTCGCACTTGGATTTGATCCTGCCGCGTGCGGCTATCCGCGATCCGGGTGCGACGGCAGACGGCGCCGATGCGCTCCGCGGTTTGGCCCGGAAAAACCTGCTGTCAGGTTGCGACTGGATCAAAACCTGCGCCTCGGGCGGCGGCGGCACGGACCGGGAAGAGCCGACGGTGCGTAACCACACCCAGGAAGAACTGGATGCGGTTACCGATGAGGCACATGCCGTTGAGCACTATGCGGCGATCCACTGCTTTACACCGGATGCCCATCGCATGGCACTCAAGGCCGAGGCCGATACCATCGAGCATATGGTGTTCCACGATGCCGACTCGATTGCCCGGATCGTCGATTCGCAAATTCCGGTCACGCCGACTCTGGCGCATCGCACCGATCACGCCATCGATATCCGCCGCGAGATCGGCACGGCCGAGTTCATCCTGAAGAAGATGAAACGCATTCAGCCGTACTGTTTCGAAACCTTTCAAACCATGTATGACGCCGGCGTGAAAATCGCCATGGGGACCGATATGGGTTACGAGCCCGGTTTCGGCACCAATGCCTATGAACTCGAAATTTACGTCGAGCTGGGCATGGACCCCATGCACGCCATTCAGACTGCCACCAAGAACGCGGCCGAGGCGCTCCACATGGAAGATGAAATCGGCACGCTCGAGAAGGGCAAACTGGCCGATATCGTCGTCGTTGACGGCGATCCGTTGAAGAACATCAAGATTCTGCAGGATCGCAAGAAGCTTCAGATGGTTCTCAAGGAAGGCAAGGTCGTAGTCGACCGCCGTCCGGGCCATGATGTCCGCGTCATTCAGGCGGATTATCAAAGCTGGAAGATCGCCGACGCTTAAAAAGGCCGTTGCGATTTGCGGCATAGATTGCACAGCCCGGCCCGTTGCCGGGCTGTGCCGTATCCGGCGTTGGGATGAGATAAACAGGCTAAAGAATCGCCATGGGAATTTTTCGCAACCGCTTCAAGGAACGTTTGCTGACGGGCGAGAGGCAGATTGGCCTTTGGAGCACGCTCTGCAGCAACTTGGTTGCCGACGTGCTGTCCGATGCCGGGTTCGACTGGATCTGTGTCGATATGGAGCATTCTGCGAACGAGATCGGAACGGTCCTGGGACAGCTTCAGGCGCTGGCGCAGCACGGATGCGACGCCATCGTGCGGCCGCCATGGCGCGATCCTGTGGCCGTCAAACGGTTGTTGGACGCCGGCGCGCAGTCGATTTTGTTTCCCATGGTGGAAACGGCGGAGGATGCCGAACGGGCCGTCGCATCGACTCGTTACCCCCCGAAAGGGATTCGCGGGGTTTCCCTGATGCAGCGGGGCAACCGCTTCGGGCGCGACGCCGATTATGTCCGTGAAGCGGACAGCCGAATCTGCCGGTTGATGCAGATCGAATCTCTCAAAGGATTGAACAACATCGAAGAAATCGCCGCCGTCGACGGCGTTGACGGATTCTTTTTCGGCCCGGCCGATCTTTCCGCCGAGATGGGCTTGATCGGGCAAATGACGCACCCGGACGTCCTGAAGGCACTCGATGTCGGTCTGGAAAAATGCCGGGCGTTCAAAAAACCGGCAGGTATTTTATGGGGCACGGACGATTTGATTCGGCAAAGTATCAATAAGGGGTACGCCTATGTTGCCGTCGGGGCTGATCTTGCAATTTTGGCCCGCGAGACAGCGGCGCTTGCAAGGAAATATAAGGCTTAAGAAAATCGTACTGAAAATGAAAGTCCGTACATGGCGCGGACTTTAATGGGAGGAAGAAAAAATGACGGATTCTAAAGCGAAAAACGAATTCGGCATCAAGGCCGACGTCACGAACTGCCTGTTCGATTTTGCCGGTTTGGCGCAGCATGCGATCGGCGATCATTATTCGACGGCGCGCGGCGGCATCGTCGAAGGCGAAAAGATTCAGGTCGCCCTAGTGCGCAAGCAGCCGGGCACGGGCTCGAGGCTGCACACTCATCCGAACGAGCAGTTCAATTACGTACTTAAGGGCAATCTCAAAGTGCGTGTCGGCGATGTCGAGAGCATCGCGACGCCGGGTACGCTGATCTTTATTCCGGCCAATACGCCCCATTACACGGTGGCGACGGACGAGGGCGACGTCGAATACTTCGCCGTCAAGGATACCTCGCATATCATGTACGGCGATCCCGTGGACGGCAAGAATACGGGCGCGCATTACGATCCGGGATTTGGGCCGGATAAGAAATAAGGCCGTTCGATATGTTGCCGAAAAACGAAAGCAGCATCAAGGCGAACAGGGACCGTTGTCTGTTCGATATGGCCGGTTTTCACGCGTCAACCGGGCGCGGCGGCATTATCGAGGGAGATAAGATACAAGCGTCCACGGTTCGTAAGAAGCCGGGGGCGGGCCCTCGACTCCACACGCACGCCAACGAGCAGTTCAACTACGTGCTCAAAGGAACGCTGCGCGTGAAAATCGGCGAGCGTGCCGAAAGCTTGGCCGGCGCCGGCACGCTCGTTTATATTCCCGCCAACGTCCCCCATTATACCATCGCCACGGACGACGGTGAGGTCGAGTATTTCGTCGTGAAGGACACGTCTGACAAAATGCACGGCGATTATGCTATGACGGACCAAAAATAACGAACTCTTGTAACGACTTAAACAATCGAGAGAAGCCATGAAAAACGTTCTTGTGCTCGGGAAAATCCACGATGCCGGGCTGCAAATCTTACGCGCCGCGCCGGATGTGAGCTTTACGGAACTGGCGGAGCACGTGCCGGAAATCTTCGATCATCTTTCGGAAACGGATGCGATCATCGTGCGAATGACCAAGATCGATCAACGGGTCATCGATGCCGCGCCGAAACTGAAAATCGTCGCGCGCCACGGCGTTGGGTACGAGGCGGTCGATGTCGGCGCCTTGACGGCACGGGGTATCCCCCTGGCGCTGGTCGGCAACGTCAACGCGACGGCGGTTGCCGAACATACCCTGGCGATGATGTTGGCGATGGCGAAGAAGCTTGTGCCTTACGATCACGCGACCCGCAACGGCAATTTCAAAATCCGCGATTCGTTTTCGCAAACGGAACTTTTAAACAAGACGGTTCTCGTTGCCGGTTTCGGCCGCATTGGGCGGGAAGTGGCGCAGCGTTGCGCGGCCTTCGGCATGAAGGTCGTGATCGCCGATCCGTTCGTGCCCGCGGAAGCCGTTCAGGCAGCGGGTTATCAGCCGGCCGAGAACTTCCAGGCAGCCTTGCCCCAGGCCGATTACGTGTCGATCCATGTCCCGAAGACGCCCGAAACAGAAAACCTGATTACGGCCAAGGAAATCGCGACGATGAAGGATGGTGCCTTTATCGTGAACGTTTCGCGCGGCGGCATGGCCAACGAAGGCGATCTTTACGAGGCTTTATCCTCGGGTAAACTCGCCGGCGCGGCCCTGGACGTGTTCGAGCCGGAGCCGCCGAAGCCGGATAACCCGTTGTTCGAACTGGATAATCTGGTCGTCTCGCCGCATTGCGGGGCCTTCACGGTCGAGTGCGGCCAGCGCATGGCGGAAGTCTGCGCGCGTAACGTGTTGGCGGTGTTCGAGGGTACGCTCGATCCGGCGCTCGTCGTCAACAAGGACGTTCTCGAATAGCAACCCGTCTTCAGCGCAAAAGAAAAGGCCGTGGGATTGCCACTGCCTTTTTTATTTAGATATTTGCTTTCGTTTTTTCGGGCACA
>JAVJPD010000768.1:0-2278 GCA_040216475.1 Rhodospirillales bacterium | reverse complement strand
CGACGTACTTGATGCCGTCGTCGATGACGATATCCGCGCGCGGATCGTCAAACGCACCGGCGCTTAAGGACGGCATGTATTCCGTGCATAGATCGATCACCCGGCGATCGATTTCCACCATCGTGACCTTTTCGACGTCGTGGCGCAGGGCCTCGCGCAGGGTGCCGCCGTCGCCGCCGCCGATGATCAAAACCCTTTTCGGGTCGCCGAGCGCGAACAACGGCACGTGCACGAGCATTTCGTGATAGGCGTATTCGTCGCCCTCAGTCGTCTGGATGATGCCGTCGAGCGCCAGCACGCGGCCGAAGCGCCCGTTTTCGAAAATGATCAAGTGCTGATGTTCGGTCTTTTCCTCGAACAGAACCCGCTTGACTTCGAAACGCTGGCTGTATCCGTGCCCTAGGTGCGCCAGGTGCACGTCATAAAGAGTCTCGTGAAAAAAGGTCACGGAAGGAGGCCGCGCTTCTGATCGCTGATTTGAAGCGAAGACGGGATGAAAGTCTCCTTGAGGACCTGCACGGCTTCATAGGGATCGCATGCGCCGCACATGAAAATGTCGAGCGCCGCGAAGGAACGCTCCGGCCATGTATGAATACTGATATGCGATTCGGAAAGCACCAGCACGCCGGAAACGCCGCCGCTCGACGTAAACTGATGAAGATGGGAATTCAGCACCGTCGCACCGGCCGCTTCGGCCGCGCGATGTAGGGCTTGATCGATGAGATCGCGATCGGTGAGGTTCGTCGCCCCCCACATGTCGATCAAGATGTGGGTGCCGGCGTATCGCAGGCCGTTCTTTTCGACAAAGTAATCTTTTTCGTCATCGACCACCGACAGATGCTGAGCACGTTCCGACAATGGCTCCTCCCTCATCTTGAAAGACGGATTGCAAAAAAAATACCGGCCCCATACGCCAACTTAAAAAAGACGTTCAGGTACCAGTGTGTGTCACCCCCTTGTCATCCTCGGGTTCGGACAAATAGGCTAAGGCGCGTTATTAGGGTCTAATGCCACCGTAATGCAAGAGAAAATTCATTGCCCGGCAACCCGGATCAGTTGAGGGAGCTCAGCTTTTCCTTCTTCAACCGCTCTCGGTAGGCTGTCATAAAAGCCTGGAAGTTCTCCACATCCTTCACTTTGCTCGAAATCGTGCGGTAATCCAGGAGCCCCTGGGTGCCGGTGCTGGCGATCAGATCGAAGGCGTCGCGGAACGGCGTCGCGGCCATGGCCTTCCCGAAACTGCGCTTGAGGCGCTGGATTCCTCGGTCGTTGCCGGCCAGGGTCATGGCCACGGCGAGGTCCAGGAGCGCCTTGGCCTGCTTGTCCTCCAAGGGCTGGCCCGGCTCGGCGCCGTACTGCTTCACGACCTGTTGAAGAACCTGGGTCGCGCTCGGCCAGTCACGCTCCTTCCAAAACAAATCGAGGCGGAGCAGATTGGCGCTGATGGTCTCGTCGTCCTGCAGAAGCGCCAAAGCCTGTTCCTTGCGGTTCAACCCGATCAGGGCGCGCGCGCGCAGGTAGCGCCGCTGGTTGACCAGGGGCGCCGGAACGCCGGCCAGATTGGTGCGATCCAGAATATTTAGGGCGTTCTCGTACTTCTGGTCCATGATGTAGACCAGCGCGAGCCGGGCGCCGATCCGCGTCCTATCGGCGCCTTTCAGCCTGAACTTGATCTGGTTTTCCAGCAGTTGCGCGCCGCGCCCGAGCAGATCGACCGCGACCAGCCGGTCGGCCAGATTGCGGATCATCTCGTCGCCCTTGATGCCGACGGGCGTCAGTTCCTTGAATTCCTCGTAAATCGCGATCGCCGTGACCGGCGGCAGCTTGTCGGCGCCGTTCTCCAGAAACAGGTGATTGAACGCATCCGACATCTCCTGGGTGATTTGAGGCGCCAGGGGATGATCGCGGAAATAGGTCGCGGCCTGCTTGAGGGTACGAAGGCCCTTCCGATAATCGCCCTCCTCCATGTAAAGCTGCCCCAACCGGCGCAGGAGATCGAACTCGAACTCGTCGCCCCGCCAGGCAAAGCGCAGCTTCTCGAGCTCGTCGATGGCTTCCTTGCGGGTCATCTTCTTGGTCTTGAGCAGCAATTCCGCCCGGGCCTCCAGCGCCTTGGCCCGGATAAAGCGGTTCGGCCCCTTCATGGCGGCCTCCCATTGCTTCACCGCCGGATCGAACCCGCCGGCCAATTCGAAGAACTTGCCGTAGGCGAATTCGTAATGGGCCTTCTGGAACGGATTGAGGTCCTTCTCCGCCTTGACGAGGTTGAGATAGCGCC
>JAVJPD010000767.1:0-6412 GCA_040216475.1 Rhodospirillales bacterium | reverse complement strand
GGCGCGGTTGCGCTCGACGGCGCCGCCGACTTTCCGGCTCACGGTGAATCCGATCCGGATGGCGGGCGTTTCGCCGGGCGCGGAATCCGCTTCCTTGTCCGAGGCGGTACGCTTGCGGGCTTGCAGAATTAAACCGGGCGTCACCCACTTGATTTGCGCGCGGGCGACACGGAGAAATTCGGAACGCCGTTTCAAGCGCGCGATCATGATCTGCCCGTCGGAAAATTATGCGGAAAGACGCTTGCGCCCTTTGGCCCGGCGGAAGGCCAGAACCCTTCGTCCGCCGACGCTCGACATGCGTTTGCGGAACCCGTGCCGGCGCTTGCGGATGAGCTTGCTTGGCTGATAAGTGCGTTTCACGGGTCGACTCCCCAGAAAACAAAGAAAAACACGAGAAAAACATGGGTAAATTTAGGCCCGGTGTATACGGTCTTGCCTGGGCGAAGTCAACGCCGGGGCACGATTCACCCTCACATTTTGTCACGCAAAGGTGACTGGCCGATGATGGCGGGAATCGCGTATACAGACTTGCTTTTCAGGGCTGCGGCGTGCGGAAAATGGTGCTCCGGGGCCCGTATTCCAGCGATTTCCGACGTTTCCGGTACTTATGACCATGCCAAATCCCATAGCGCCCGATAAGGACAGCAAGCCGTCCTGGGCCAAGCGATTGCTGCCGGTTGCCGCCATTATGGCCATATTCGCGGCCTTTTTCCTGCTCGGCGGGCATCATTTCATCACCGTCGAGACCCTCAAAGCACACCGCGAGACCTTGCTCGGCTGGGCGGCCGATCATCGCATACTGCTTGCCGCCGTCTTCATGGTCTTCTATGCGGTAATGGTGGCGGCGTCGATCCCGGGCGCCCTGGTCCTGACCATCGCCGGGGGGTTCGTGTTCGGGGCCGTCGAAGCCACCGTGTACGTGATTTTCGCGGCGACCCTGGGCGCGACCGCGATCTTTCTGATCGCCCGTTATGCTTTCCGGGATTATTTCCGCGAGAGAGCCGGGAACGCGGTTCGCAAGATGGAGAGCGGGTTTAGGGAAAACGCGTTGAGTTACCTTCTGGTCCTGCGTCTGGTGCCGCTGTTCCCGTTTTTTCTGGTCAATCTGGTGCCGGCGCTGCTCGGGGTGCCGCTGCGCACCTATATCATCGGCACGGCGCTCGGCATCATTCCCGGAACGTTCGTCTATTGCCTGGTCGGCAACGGGCTTGGGGCAGTCATCGATCGAGGCGGCGAGCCCGACCTCGGCAGGATTTTCGAACCCGAAATTCTCTCGGCATTGATCGGTTTGGCGCTTCTGTCGCTTATTCCCGTCGTCTATAAGAGAGTTACGCGCGCGCGGGTATAGCGAAAGGGGGCCGGGCGATGCCGGAGTTCATCAAGGCCGACATTTGCGTGATCGGCGGGGGATCGGGCGGCTTGTCCGTCGCGGCGGGCGCCTCGCAAATGGGGGCGCCGACGGTTCTCATCGAAAAAGACAGAATGGGCGGCGATTGCCTGAATACCGGCTGCGTGCCGTCGAAGGCGCTGCTCGCGGCCGGGCACGCGGCGGAGGCCGTCCGTAACGCCGATATATTCGGTGTCGACGCCAACGGCCCGGCGGTGGACGGCCCCCGGGTCTATGCCCATGTTCGCCGCGTGATCGACACGATCGCGCCGATGGATTCCGTCGAACGGTTCGAGGGGCTCGGCGTCAAGGTCATCAAGGCGGCGGCCCGTTTTGCCGGCCCGCGCGAGGTTGTCGCCGGTGATTATCGTATCCAAGCCCGGCGGTTCGTGATCGCGACGGGCTCGCAACCGGCCGTGCCGCCGATTCCGGGTCTCGACGGGGTTCCCTATCTCACCAACGAAACCGTTTTCGAGCAGCACAATCTGCCGGATCATTTGATCGTCATCGGCGGCGGTCCCATCGGCATCGAGATGGCGCAGGCGCATCGCCATCTCGGCGCCGACGTTACGGTGCTCGAAATGGCGGCGATTCTACCCAAGGACGACCCGGAACTGGTCGGGGTCGTGCGCGCGGCCTTGATCCATGACGGGATCACGCTGCATGAAGGCGTGAAGGTCACGTCGGTCGCGACAACCGCCGCGGGCGTGCGCGTCGGCATTGAGCAGGACGGCGCGTCGCGAACGATCGACGGCTCGCACCTTCTGATCGCCGCCGGGCGCCGGCCGACGGTGGAGGGCCTCGATCTCGAAAAAGCGGGCGTGGCGTATTCGCCGAAAGGAATCGAGGTGGACGCGCGGCTGCGCACGGCGAATAAAAAGATTTTCGCCATCGGCGACGTCATCGGCGGTTATCAGTTCACCCACATGGCGGGGTATCATGCCGGCATCGTGATCAAGAACGCTTTGTTTCGTCTGCCCGCCAAGGTCGATCATCGCGCGGTGCCGTGGGTGACCTATACGGCACCCGAACTGGCGCAGGTCGGCATGACGGAAGAGCAGGCCCGCCGGGCCGCCGGAACGATCCACGTGCTGCGCTGGTCCTTGGCCGAGAACGACCGAGCCCAGACGGAGCAAGACACGATCGGGCAGATCAAGGTCGTCACGGCCAAAAACGGCAAAATTCTCGGTGCCGGGATCGTCGGAACCCAAGCGGGCGAGCTGATCCAGCCGTGGATATTGGCCGTCGGCCAAAAAATGAAAATCGCCGCGATGGCGAACATGATCGCGCCGTATCCGACCCGCGGCGAGGTCGGCAAACGGGCCGCCGGCAGTTATTACTATCCGTTCCTGTTCGGCGAACGGACCAAGAAAATTCTTCGCTTCCTGCGCCGTTTCGGGTGACGGCCGAATTCCGGGAGCATCGTTTTCCGGGCCGATGTGTTAGAGTGCCGTTATGACGGAGACGAAAGCGGACACCCCTTCAAGTACGGCCGGGCCGAAAGCGCGCGCCGGCCTTTCGGCCAGGCTTCTGATCATGACGATCATCTTCGTCATGCTCGCGGAGATTCTGATTTACGTGCCGTCGGTTTCGCGCTACCGGAAGAATTATCTCAAAGAACAGATCATGCGCGCGCATATCGCCGTCTTGGCCCTGGCCGATATGCCCGACGGCATGGTCAACAGGAAACTCGAAGAGCAATTGCTGTTTCACGCCAACGCCCACGGCATCGTGCTGCGCCTGCCGGGGCGCCATGTCATGGCGATGAGGGGCGGCATGCCGCCGAAGGTCGACCGCGTGCTCGATCTGCGCGAGGACACTTTCGTGTTGTGGGTCGCGGACGCGTTCGAAACGTTGCGCCAGAAAAAGAATCGGGTTTTACGGGTGATCGGCGACTCGCCGAAGGTGCCCGGTGTCGTCGTCGAGGTGGTGATGGACGAAAGGCCGATGCGGCGGGAAATGTATGCGTTTTCCCGCCGTATTCTTCAGTTGTCCATCCTGATTTCCCTGATGACGGCATTCCTGGTGTATCTCACGTTGCAGTGGCTGATGGTGCGTCCGATGCGCCGGATCACGACGAGCATGATGGCGTTTCGCGACGATCCCGAGGATGAATCCCGAACCATTTCCTCTAGCAATCGTTCGGATGAAATCGGTATTGCCCAGCGCGAGTTGAACGTCATGCAGCAGGAGGTCCGCAGCGCCCTGCGCCAGAAGACCCGCTTGGCCACGTTGGGCGCCGCCGTCGCCAAGATCAATCACGATTTGCGCAATACGCTCGCGACCGCGGTGCTGGTGTCCGACAGGCTCGCGAACATCGACGATCCTGAAGTCAAGAAAGTGACCCCGCGCCTGTACAACGCCATCGATAGGGCGGTGCATCTTTGCAGCGACACGCTGAATTACGTCGCCGACGGCGTTCCGAAACTCGAACGCACCCGCTTTCCGCTATCGCGCTTGGTCGAGGAAGCCGGACTGCTGATGACGAATCCCGGATCGGGCGAGGGCAAGGACGAAAATCCCGCCGCGTTCCTTTGGCAAAACGATGTGCCGGCACACATCGACATCGACGCCGATTATCAGCAACTGTTTCGGGCGCTGTTCAATCTCGGGCAAAACGCCCAACAGGCCGGCGCGACGCGTTTCGCGGTCGCCGCCACGGCCGCGCCCGACCGGATTGAGATCACGGCCACGGATGACGGGCCCGGCTTGACGGCACGTGCCAAGGAGCAGTTGTTTCAACCGTTCGCCGGATCGACCCGCCGGGGCGGCATCGGGCTCGGCTTGGTCATCGTTCGCGATATTCTGCGCGCCCACGGCGGCGATATTGAGTTGGTTCGTTCGGGCGACAACGGCACGGCCTTCCGGCTCACCGTGCCGTTGCCGAAAGACGCTTAAGCCGATCCGTCGACGTCAATCCCCACATCAATCCCCACATCAATCCCCAAGGGCGACGCCGTCGCGGCGCGGATCGGCGCCGCCGGTCAGCCCGTCCTTGGTGCGAAGGATTCCGTGCAGGCCGCTGGTCATGCGCCGTTGCCGAACCTTATGGCCGAGATCCTCGAGCGCCGAGGCGATCGACACGAGAGCCGTGTTGCGTTCGATTTCGGTGCCGCGCAGCCGATTGGTGAAATTCGGCAACGACACCGCGGCCTGGATGTCCATCTTCCAGTCGAGCGCAGCGATCATCGCTTTGGCGACGTAGCCGATGATGCGGGAACCGCCCGGCGAACCGATCACCATTTGAGCCTTGCCGCTGCCGTCGAACACGATCGTCGGCGCCATCGAACTCAACGGCCGCTTGCCGGCTTCCGGCCGGTTGGGCAACGGCGCGCGGTCCTTGTTCGGGGCGAAGGAAAAATCCGTCAATTCGCTGTTCAGCAGGAACCCGCGCACCATGAGGCGCGATCCGAACGGGTTTTGCAGGCTTGACGTCAACGCGACGGCGTTGCCGTCCTTGTCGATCACGCTGATATGGGATGTCGATGTGCCGTACGGCGCCGGTTCTTGCAGTAATGTGCGCCCCGTGCTCACGCCGGGCATGCCCGGGAGCGGCTTGGCGATCGTCCTGTCGAAACGGATTTCCTTGGCGCGCGAGGCCAGGTAGCCGGGGTCGAGCAGTCCGGCGGCCGGGACCGGAATGAATTCGGGATCGGCGATGAACGTGTTGCGGTCCGCGTACGCCAATCGCGTCGCTTCGGCGATGAGATGAACCGCGTTCGAGGAGGCCGGCGCCATGTTCGGCAGATCGAAATTTTGCAAGATGCCGAGAATTTGCAGCAGGGTGATGCCGCCCGAACTCGGCGGCCCCATGCCGCAAACGAAATACACCCGGTAAGCAAGACAGACGGGATCGCGCTTGACCGCCTTGTAGGCGGTCAGATCGGACAGCTTGAGGCGCCCGGGATTGACGGATGCTTTGTTGACGGCGGCCACGACGCTCTTGGCGATAGCGCCGGTGTAAAACGCCTTGGCGCCGTTTTCGGCGATCCGTCGCAGGGTATCGGCCAGCGGCTTATTGACGATTCGGGTGCCGACCGGCTTCGGTTTCCCATCTTTCGTGAAAAAATAATCGCGCGTCGGCGCAAACGTTTTCAAACGCCGGTCCCGCTCGGCCATCGCGTGCAAACGCTCGGAAACGGCGAAGCCTTTTTCCGACATCTCGATCGCGGGCTTGAACAAATCCGACCACGGCAGGCGGCCGTGCGCCTTATGCGCCATCTCGAGCATGCGCAAGAGACCGGGCACGCCGACGGCCAGGCCGCCGACGGTCGCCTCGCGGTACTGGCGCGGCTTTCCCTTGCCGTCGAGAAACATGTACGGATGCGCCGCCGCCGGTGCCGTCTCGCGGCCGTCGTAGGTCACGATGTCGCCGCTCGCCGCGGTGTGGGCGACGAGAAACCCGCCGCCGCCGATACCCGACGATTGCGGCTCGACCAGCGTCAGAATCATTTGAACGGCGATGGCGGCATCGACGGCGCTGCCGCCCCGGCGGAGGATGTCCCGTCCGGCCGCGGCGGCCAGCGGATTGGCGGCCGAGACCATATGCAGCGTGCCGCGCGCCGGTGCTTTCGACGGCGGCAGGTCCGGCACGACGGCATCGGGCACCGGCCGGGCTTTCGGCGCATCGGGAGCGGCGCGGTCCGATGGGGTGGCCGTCGAGGGCGGAGACAGGGGCGAAGAGGAGGCGCCGGGCGCCGGCGCGGGGTCGCCGGGCGCGGTGCCGGGCTCCACGGGCGCGCAGGACGACAAGACAAGCATCGCCGGAAACGCCGCGAACAGGCATATCTTACGCACAAAACCGGGAATCGGCGCGCGCGGCGCGCCTTTCCGCCCGGCGGATTTTTCGGCAGGTTCCCTCATTGCGTGTCGTCACCTCTCATCGCGTGTTCCGCCCATGCTAGATCGGATCATGATTTATCGGAAGCATCATTCGGTTCCGATTAATCATGTGAATCCGATCTATATCAATAAGTTAGAGCCGATTCACATGGTTGTCGAATCGCTAATTGCCGACCATCCCGG
>JAVJPD010000766.1:0-5750 GCA_040216475.1 Rhodospirillales bacterium | reverse complement strand
TAGCGCTCCGCGCGAAGGCGCGGTGTCTCGAAGAATAAAAAGGCAAAAGGGCTTCCTCAGGATGAGGGGCCGATATATGACACACGCTGACATTGCCTTCACATCCGCGTTTAATCCCTTCATTATAGGCGGATGCAGGATCTCAACCTGGGTATCATCGGCAACAGCACCTTCGGCGCCCTCATCAACAAGATGGGGCAGGTCGTCTGGTCCTGCTTCCCCCGCTTCGACGGCGACCCCATGTTCTGCAGCCTGCTGCAGAACCGGACCCCCGAGCAGGAAGCCAAGGCACACGGCTTTTTCGACATCGTCGTCAACAACTTCGCCCGCGCCGAACAGCACTACCTGCACAACTCGGCGATCCTGATCACCACCCTCTACGACACCGACGGCGCCGCCATCGAGATCACCGATTTCGCGCCCCGCTACAAGCAGAACGACCGGGTGTTCCGCCCGATGCTCATGGTCCGCCACGTGCGCCCGGTGATCGGCCATCCGCGCATTCAGGTCCGCCTGCGCCCGAGTCACGCCTACGGCGCCGAATGCCCCGAACGCACCCGCGGCAGCAATCACATCCGCTACGTGGCGCCGCATATCACGCTGCGCTGCACGACGGATGCGCCGATTTCGTTCGTGATGAACGAAGTGCCGTTCATTCTGGAAGAACCGTTCACCATGCTGCTCGGCGCCGACGAGAGCCTGCAAGGCGGCATCGACCAAACCGGCCACGAGTTTTTCCGCCGCACGCTCGATTACTGGCAGGACTGGGCGCGCTACCTCGCCATCCCGTTCGAGTGGCAGGAGGCGGTGATCCGCTCGGCGATCACGCTCAAGCTCTGTAACTTCGAGGAAAGCGGCGGCATCATCGCGGCCCTGACCACCTCGATCCCCGAGGCCGCCGACACGGGCCGCAACTGGGATTACCGGTTCTGCTGGCTGCGCGACGCGTTCTTCGTGGTGAAGGCGCTCAACCGCCTCGGCGCGACGCGCACCATGGAAGACCACATGCGCTATATCACCAACATCGTCGCCAGCGCCGAGAACAACCATCTGCAGCCGGTTTACGGCATCGCGCTCGAACAACACCTGATCGAATCGACCGTCGATACGCTCAGCGGCTATCGCGGCATGGGGCCGGTCCGGATCGGCAACCAAGCTTACGAGCACATCCAAAACGACGTCTACGGCAGCGTGATCCTCGCCGCCACGCAGGCCTTCTTCGACCGCCGCCTGACCCGGCCCGGCGACATACGATTATTCGAACGCCTCGAAAGCGTCGGCGAGCAGTGCGTCAACCTGCACGACAAGCCGGACGCCGGTTTGTGGGAGCTGCGCACCCAGGCGAACGTGCATACCTATTCCGCCGTCATGTGCTGGATCGGCACCGACCGGCTCGCCCGCATCGCCGCGCACCTCGGCCTGCATGCCCGGGCCGATTACTGGCGCGGACAGGCCGATACCATCCGCGCGGTCATCCTCGAACGCGGCTTCAACAAAAAGCTCAACAGCTTCGTGCAGAGCTTCGACAACGGCGAACTCGACGCGAGCCTCCTCCTGCTGCACGAGTTCGGCTTCATCGACGCCATGGACCCGCGCTTCATCGGCACCGTCGAAGCGGTCGAGAAGCATCTGCGCCGAGGCAATTTCCTGTTCAGGTATGCCGTCGAGGACGATTTCGGCAAACCGGAAAACGCCTTCAATGTCTGCACCTTCTGGTACATCGACGCCCTCGCCGCCATCGGGCGCACGGACGAGGCACGCGAATTGTTCGAGAACATGCTGGCAAGCCGCAATCACCTCGGCCTGCTGTCCGAGGATATCGATCCGAAGACCGGCGAGTTGTGGGGCAATTTCCCGCAGACCTATTCCATGGTCGGCCTGATCAACGCCGCGATGCGGCTCAGCCGAAGCTGGGAGGAAGCCTTGTGAGCCGCCTCGTCGTCGTTTCCAACCGGGTGGCGGTGGCAACCGACAAGAAGGCGCACGCCGGCGGCTTGGCCGTCGCCTTGCAAGACGCGCTCCGGGAATACGGCGGCATCTGGTTCGGCTGGAGCGGCAAAACCGCGCAACGCACGCCGTCGAAACCGAAACTGCAGCAAGCCGGGCCGGTCACCTTCGCGACCCTCGATTTGTCGCGGCGCAGCTACAACGAATACTACAACGGTTATGCCAACCGGACCCTGTGGCCGCTGTTCCATTACCGCCTCGATCTCACCGCGTTCGAAAAGCGCAACTACACCGGCTACCGGGAGGTCAATACGCTCTTCGCGGAAAAGCTGCGCCCACTGCTGCAGGACGACGACCTGATCTGGGTTCACGATTATCACCTGATCCCGTTCGCCGAGGAACTGCGTAATCTCGGCATCAACCGGCCGATCGGCTTCTTCCTGCACACGCCGTTTCCGGCAATGGAGGTTCTGACCGCCCTGCCCGCGCACCGCAATCTCGTGCGCTCCCTGTGCGCTTACGACTTGATCGGATTCCAAACCGAGAACGATCTGCGCGCCTTCCTCGATTACATCGTCCACGAGGCGCGCGGCGCGATTCTCGGCAACCATTTGATCCAGGCCTACGGGCGCACGCTCCGGGTCGAAATCTTTCCCATCGGCATCGACACCGAGGACATGGTGCAGGCCGGCCTGCACCAAGCGCGTTCGCGCCAGGCAAAACATCTGATCGATCGGCCGCGCGATCACGAGTGGATCATCGGCGTCGACCGGCTGGACTACTCAAAAGGGCTCGTGCAACGATTCAAGGCTTTCGAAAAACTGCTGGCGAACTATCCCGGTTACCGGGGCAAGGTCACCTTGATGCAGATCGCGCCGCCGTCGCGCTCGGAAGTGCCCGAGTACAAGGAAATCCGTCAGGAGCTCGAGGCCGAGGCCGGCCACATCAACGGGCGCTTCGCCAACGTCGACTGGGTGCCGATCAACTATCTGAACAAAAGTTTCACCCGCCAGGACCTGGCGACGCTCTACCGCGCGAGCCGCATCGGCCTCGTCACCCCGTTGCGCGACGGCATGAACCTCGTCGCCAAGGAATACGTCGCGGCGCAGAATCCGCACGATCCCGGCGTGCTGGTGCTGTCGCGCTTCGCCGGCGCCGCCCGCGAATTGGCCGATGCCCTGATCGTCAATCCGTTCGATCTGGATTCGGTCGCCGAGGCCATCGCCCGCGGCCTCGAAATGCCGCTCGAGGAACGCCGCGAGCGCTGGAACGCCATGATGACCGTTCTGCGCAGCAACACGCTGACCGTGTGGCGCGACCATTTCATCACGGCGCTCGGCGAAGCGCCATTCACGCCCTAAACGCCCTGAAATGCTATGACAACGCTATGATAATGTCATGACACGGCCGTCCGAACGCCTCAGCCTCATCGCCGACATCGGCGGCACCAACGCCCGCTTCGCCCTGTGCGCCCCCGATGCCGCCGCGCGCGACGAGATCGTTCTCGCCTGCAACGACTTCGCGGGGCCCGCCGAAGCCGCGAGCGCCTACCTCGATCGAACGTCCCCCAAAGGGCATCCCAAAGTCGGCGCCTTCGCCGTTGCCTCCCCCGTCACGGGCGACACCATCGACATGACCAACCATCCCTGGACGTTTTCCGTCGAAACCGTGCGCGAGCAACTCGGCTTCGAGACGCTGCAAATCATCAACGATTTTTCCGCCATCGCCCTCGCCATCCCCCACCTCGGCCCGAACGACCGTCGCCCCGTCGGCACCGGGCGGGCGGAGCCCGATACCCCGGTCGCCGTGCTCGGCCCCGGCACCGGCCTCGGCGTTTCCGGCCTGGTGCCGTGCGGCGGCGATTGGCACGTGCTGGCAACCGAGGGCGGGCACGTCACCATGGCGCCGTTCACCGACCGGGAAAGCGCCATCCTGACGGTGCTGCGGCAAAACGGCCACGTGTCGGCCGAGCACGTCATCTCGGGACCGGGGCTCGTGAACCTGTACCGGGCGATCTGCGTGCTCGAAGGCCGGCCGCCGGAGCCCGGCATCACGCCGGAGACGGTCACGGAACGCGGCGAACGTTCCAAGCGCAGCGGCGAGTTCAAGGTCTGCCGGGAGGCGCTCGATACGTTCTGCGCCATGCTGGGGACGGTCGCGGCGGATTTGTGCCTGAGTTTGGGCGCGCGCGGCGGCGTCTACATCGCGGGCGGCATCGTGCCGAAGCTCGGCAAGACCTTCACCGATTCGCACTTTCGCACCCGGTTCCAGACCAAGGGGCGGTTCTCCGATTATCTGAACGCCGTGCCGACGTTCGTCATCACCCATCCGCTGCCCGCGTTCGTCGGCCTGGCGGCGTTGTTGCGAAAATCGTCGGCACTCTGAACTGCGCAAGCAAAGATTGCACGAAACGCCGTTCCCCGGGATACTGTAGACGGACCCTAACTCACGAGGCATCTTTACTGATGAAATGGATCATCATCAGCGCGTTGCGCATTTCGATCTATCTCGGCGCCGTCGCGACCATCGCCGGCGGCGCTCTGACGGGCTACGTCGGCGGCCTCAGCATCGAGAACTTCCCCGTGACCGGCATCGCCGGGGCGATCGTCGGCGGCGTCGCCGGCGTGCTGCTGGCCGGGCTTGTGTTCGGCACGCTCACGGTGCTGCTCGACATCCGCGACAACCTCGCCGATTTGCGCGACCGGGACATCGCTTCCCCGAGCGATCCTGAACCCCGACAAGAACCCCGACAGGAACCCCAACAGGAACCCCGGGAAACGGGCCGGCGCAAAGAACCGTTTTTCGGCAACCAATAAGCCTCCATAAACCAATGACTCTTTTATCCGTGAACGTCGGCAAGCCGAAGCCGCTCGATGTCGGCAACCGCACGACGCCTTCGGCCATCGACAAGAACCCGGTGCTGGGCCCGGTGATGTTGAGCAAAAAGGGGCTTGCCGGCGACGGTGTCGGCAGCCCCGGCGTGCACGGCACGCCCGATCAGGCCGCGTATGCCTATTCCTTCGCGCATTATGCCTATTGGGCGAACGAACTCGGGCGCGAGGATTTCACCCACGGGCAGTTCGGCGAGAACTTCACGCTGCACGGCATGCTCGAAGAGGACGTCTGCGTCGGCGATCTTTATCGTGTCGGCGAGGCCCTCGTACAAATCACCAAACCGCGCGGGCCGTGCTTCAAGCTCGCCGCCTGGCTCGGCCAGGATCAGAAGACCTTTGTCGCGCGCTTCCTCGCCACCCGCAGGATCGGCTTCTACCTGCGCGTGATCGAGGAAGGCTTCGTGTGTGCGGGCGACGCGTTCGGGAAAACCGATGCCGATCCGGTTCGGCTGAGCGTCGGCGAGACGATCCGCCTGATGCACGAAGACCCGGCCGACCCCGGCGGCATGAAGCGCGCCCTTGAAAACGGCGCCTTAAGCGACGATGTGCGCAAACATCTCAACCGCCGCCTCGAAAAAATCCGCGCCTGAATCGATGCCCGAAACCGAAGACGACACGCAACCGCCCGGGGGCACCTCCGATCAACTTACCGTGACCTTCGCCAAATCGGGCGTGACCCTGATCTGGGACCCCTCATTCCCGACCATTCTTGAATTCGCCGAAGCTAACGGGATCGATCCCGTTTTCGGCTGCCGGGACGGCTTTTGCCATAGCTGTAAATGCACCCTGATCGAGGGCGAAGTGGTTTACATCAATCCGCGCATGGTGGTCCTGCCCGAGGAAGGCCAAGTCCTGATCTGTTATTCGCGCCCCAAAACCAACGTGGTTGTTGACGCCTGAACCCGTTTG
>JAVJPD010000765.1:0-1551 GCA_040216475.1 Rhodospirillales bacterium | reverse complement strand
TTTCTCGTCGATCTCGCCGCCGATTTCGTTGCCGTCCTTGTCCCGGAACGGGAACACGACCGTTTCGGCGGTCGGTTCGCCGCGCGGGTCGAGCTCGGCCGCGACCGGCGTCGTGCGCTGGACCGCCTGAAACGGCGCTTGATCTTCTACGGGCGGGGCCGGGCGTTGGCGTTGGCGCCAGGAAGCGTATAGGCCGGTTATCAATCCCATGACGGCGATAAAGCCGAACAGGCCGAGCGGGCCGACGACGTTCATCGCCCCGGCCGCCGCCAGCGGGCCGATGGCGGCGCCGATGCCGTAAGCCAAAATCAGCCCCGCGCTCGCCGGCACCAGGTCGGTGGCGTCGATATAGTCGTTGGTGTGGGAAATGCATAAGGGATACAGCGTGAACATGACGCCGCCGAGGAACGGCGCGGTCACGAGCAGGCCGACGGTTGTCCAGAGCGACAGCCCCACGATGGCGAGCGCAACCGCGCAAATCGCGAACCCCAGCAGCATAATAACCTTGCGGCGGTCGTAACGGTCCGACAATTTGCCGATCGGCCATTGCAGCAACAATCCGCCGAGAATCGTGTAGGCCATGAACTGGGACGTGCCGGCGGTATCTAGCCCCATCCGGGTCGTGAAGAACGGTGCCAGGCCGTAAAACGCGCCGAGAATCACGCCTGCGATCGCCGCGCCGCCGATGCCGAGCGGTGAAATCTCATGAAGCTTTTTAAGGTTGAACGGCACGTATTCCGGCAACGCGGGCGGCACGATGCGCGCCGCGGCGACGGGCACGGCGGCCAGCGATATCAAAATCGCGATCAGGGCATACAAAGCGAAACCGCTCGGATCGGGCACGTTCAGCAAGAGTTGGCCCAGGCTGATGCCGACGTAGAGCGTGATCATGTAAAGCGACATCACCTGGCCGCGTTGTTCGTGGCTGGAGCGTTCGTTGAGCCAGCTTTCCGTGCACATATAAAGCCCGGCCAAACAGATGCCCTGAATAATCCGAAGGACGAACCAGAACCAGCCGTCGAGCAGAAACGGGTGGCTCAGGACAGAGGCGGCGAGCACCGCCATGAACGCGGTGAAGGCGCGAATATGCCCGACCCGAACGATGAGGTGCCGGCCGACGTAAACGCCCACGACCAGGCCGAAAAAGAAACCGGACATGATCATGCCGACGGCCATGGAGCCGCTGTCGGTTTGCGCCAGGCGCAGGGGCAGCAGGATGCCGAGCAGGCCGTTGCCGGTGGACATGAGAGCCATGCCGAAAAGCAGTGCACCGACGGAAGCGATGACGTTGGTCACGGGCAAACCTTACGCGGTCATAAATTAAAACTTAAAACGTCACGACGCTGCGGATCGATTTGCCTTCGTGCATAAGGTCGAAGGCCTTGTTGATGTCCTTCAGCGGCATGGTATGCGTGATCAGGTCGTCGATGTTGATCTTGCCGTCCATGTACCAATCCACGATTCTGGGTACGTCGGTGCGGCCCTTCGCGCCGCCGAACGCGGTGCCTTTCCAGACCCGCCCGGTAACGAGCTGAAACGGCCGGGTGTTGA
>JAVJPD010000764.1:0-4107 GCA_040216475.1 Rhodospirillales bacterium | reverse complement strand
CGAACATCGCGCGGTACTTTGCCGCGCTGAGGATTGCGCCGCCGCCCGGGGATCGCGAGCATATCGCGGCCGTTTTGAGGGCGTGTTTTCCCGAAGCGGATCGCGCCTCGATCGATACGGCCATCGAGGCGGCGTTCGAATAACGTCTTTCAATGATCCCGGTGCAGGTGCTTCTTCGGCGCTTTCGCGCCGGTGAGCACGAAGGCGATTTGGCAGGGCTGATTAGAGCGGTTGGTCCAGCCGTGCCAGGTGGCGCGTTGCACCATCACGTCGCCGGGCTTCATGGCGACCTCCTCGTCTTCGTCGAGCAGCGTGACGCACTCGCCGTTCAGCGCCACGACGTAATCCACCGTATCGGTGCGGTGCATGTACGGGGCCTTGCCCGGCACCGGTTCGAGGATGCGAAACACCGTGCCGCGCGCGGGCGGTTCGATATCGATATCGCGCTCCGCCGGGTCCTCGTCGCCGTCGACCTCGGCGCCGCCGTGATCACCGATAAGCGCGCGATTCCGGCGGACGATTTCTTCCTCGGCCTGTTCGAGACCGCGCTCGAGCCCGGCGAGATCATCGTCCGGGTATCGTTCCTGGTGCCTAAACGCTCGGGCTACGGGCGTTTCGCCAATCCGGCCTCGCGCTTTCCCCTGGTCGGGGCGTTCGTCGCGGAGGCCTCAGCGGGCCCGCGCGTCGCGGTCACCGGGGGGGCGGCGTGTTCCGAATCGAAGCCTTCGAGGCGGCACTGGCCGAATCGTTCGCGCCCGAAAACCTGGACGGTATCGGCGTACCGCCGGACGGCCTGAGCGGCGATATCCACGCGACGCCCGAATACCGGGCCCATCTGATCTCGGTTCTGGGGCGCCGGGCGGCGGCCGAGGCCCTCGGTTCTAATATTTGAGCCGCTTTCCGGCTTCGGTTAGAGCCGATCATGGTTAGTCGGAATCGCTCATTGCCAACCATTTGGCACGGGCCAAAAAGCGATCCGACGACCATATGAGTCGGCTCTAAGTTATTGATATCGATCGGATTCACATGATTGATCGGAACCAATATAGTGGTTCCGATAAATCATGATCCGATCTAGTATCCCGGCCCTTACAGGCAGGCAGGCACGAAAACACGGAAAGAAGCGTGAGCACGACTCCCGAAAAAAACGCCGATCGACACACCGGGCGACGCCCCGGGCAGCAGGCCGATAACCCGAGCGCGGACATCGAAGCCGCGTCGAAGGATATTGTCCTGTTCGGCGGCGTGAACGTGATCGTGCGGATTATAAAAATGGCCATGCGTTATAAAACGCGCATGATCGTCGGCATCGTCTGCACGGTGGCGGCATCGTTTTTTCAGATTCAAATTCCGCAATTTTTGGGTCAGGCGGTGGATCATGCGCAAGGGTTGCTCGCGGCGACGGGCACGGCGAGCCCCGAACAGGTTCAATCCGCGTTGATCGCGGCGGCGCTGATGCTTTTGGGGGCCGGCGTGCTGCGCGGCCTTTTCACCATGATCCACAACTACCAAGGCGAGGCCATCGGGCAAAGCATCGGTTACGAACTGCGACTCGCCTATTTCGAGAAATTGCAGCGGCTCAGTTTCGCGTTTCACGACCGCATCCATTCGGGCGATCTGATTACGCGCGGCATGCTCGATATCGAGGGCGTGCGCCGGTTCCTCGATACGGCCATGCTGCGGGTTTTCGTGTTGGCGATGCTGCTGTTTTACGGCGGCTATCATTTGCTTTCGACCGACCTTCCCCTCGGCCTGTTGGCGCTGAGTTTCGTGCCGGTGGTGATTTGGCGGGCCGGCGTGTCGCGCATTTGGCTCAGGCGAACGTGGCTCGCCCTGCAGGAACGCCTGGCCGTGGTGACCCGCATCATGGAGGAGAACCTCGGCGGCATCCGGGTGGTGCGCGCGTTCGCCGCCGAACCGTACGAGTTGAAGCGTTTCGACGAAGTTTCCGACAGCGCCATCGCCATGTCGATGCGGCGCATTCATATCCGTTACAGCAACGCCGCCTTTATGTCGTTTTCATACTACGCGGCCATCGGTTTGGTGTTGTGGGTCGGCGGGCATCGGATCATCGACGGGGCCATCACGATCGGTACGCTCGCCGAGTTCCTTGCCTTCATGGCGATCCTGCAGCAGCCGGTGCGCCAGGTCGGCATGATCGTGAACGCGACCGCACGTGCCTCCGTTTCGGGCGGGCGGGTATTCGAAATTCTCGACATGGAGCCCGCGGTGAAGGACAAGCCCGGCGCCGAGCCGTTGGCGCTGAACGAACGCGTGCTGAAGTTCGAGAACGTGGACTTCGCCTATACCCTCGAGGAAGGCTACAGCCCGGCCCTGCACGGCGTTTCCTTCGAGATCGGCCCGGGCAAGACCTTGGGTATCGTCGGCCCGCCGGGCAGCGGCAAGTCGACGGTGGCGAACCTGATCCCGCGTTTTTACGACGTCACCGGCGGACGCATCACCATCGACGGCCAGGATATCCGCGACGTCACCCTCGATTCGCTCCGCGACGCCGTCGGCGTCGTGCAACAGGACACGTTTTTGTTTACCACCTCGGTCGACAACAACGTCGCTTACGGCGAGCCGGAGGCTGACAAGGAAAACATCGTCAACGCCACAGAATCGGCGCAGTTGCACGAATACATTGCGCGTATGCCGATGGGCTATCAGACCCTGGTCGGCGAGCGCGGCGTGACGCTCTCGGGCGGCCAGCGCCAGCGCCTGTCCATCGCGCGCAGTGTTCTGTTGAGGCCGTCGTTCATCGTGTTCGACGATTCGACTGCCGCCATCGACGCCGCAACCGAACAGCGCATCCGCGCGGCACTCAAGGATCTGGCCAGGGACCGGGCGACCATCATCATTTCGCATCGCCTGAGTTCGCTCATGCACGCCGACGAGATTCTGTTTCTCGAGGCGGGTCGGGTGATCGAGCGCGGCAACCATGAAGCGCTGCTTGCCAAGGGCGGACGCTACAAGGAGTTATACGATATTCAGGTCGAGTTCGGCAGCGATGCCGAATTCGGCAAGGCGTGAGGGGGCGGTCGTGTCGGTAACGCCGCAAGCCGCGCCCGCTTCCGCCGGAACGTCACAGAGGGGGCTGAACGATCAGATCGACGAACAACTGTTCGGTAACGCCTTCGATGCGCCGATCATCCGCCGGTTCTTGTCTTATATCAAACCCTACCGTAAGCGCTTTCTGATCGCGCTCGGTGCGGTGATCGTCTTCACTCTTTCGCAACTCACAATTCCCTTGGTGGTGCGCTCGGTGATCGACACCGTGGCGGTGGCGGGCGCGGCCAACGCCGAGTTGTTGAATCTGATCGCCCTCGGGTTCCTCGGCCTGATCGTAATCAATCTCGGCGCGATGTACGTGCAGGAGACTTTCGTCGGCAAGCTCGGCGAGCGGGTTCTGTTCGATCTGCGCCGTGCCATGTATGTGCATCTGCAACGGCTGTCGATGTCGTTCATGGACAAGACCGAGGTCGGACGGTTGATGTCGCGCCTGCAGGGCGATGTCGGCGCGTTGCAGGAATTCCTCGATTCCACGGTCGCGGCGATGGGCGATATCCTGCTGCTGTTCGGCATCGTGACGGTGCTGGTCACCCTCAACTGGCAACTCGGCCTGCTCACGCTTTCGGTCGTCCTGATGCTGTTCATCGTGCGCCTGATTTGGCTGCCGATGGCGCGCAAGGCGTTTCTGCGGGCGCGCCAGACCAGTTCGACCGTGAACGGCGCCCTGGCCGAAAACATCAACGGCGTGCGCATCGTGCAGGGCATGATCCGCGAGGGCCTTAACTTCGAGCGATTCGAGCTCAAGGCCGCCGATAATCTGGACGCACACCTCAAGGCTTCCAAGCTGTCGAACGTGATGGTGCCCATCGTCGACACCCTGACCGGCGGTGCCATGGCCATCGTCGTGGTCGTCGGCGGCAATATGGTCTTGGGCGGGGCGCTCGATCTCGGCGTCATGGTCGCGTTCATCTTCTACGTGCAGCGGTTCTTCGATCCGATCCGCTCGCTGACCATTCAATACAGCGTTATGCAGCGGGCGATGGCGTCGGGCCGGCGCATCTTCGAGGTGCTCGACGTGCCGATCGACTTGAAGGA
>JAVJPD010000763.1:0-4374 GCA_040216475.1 Rhodospirillales bacterium | reverse complement strand
CCAACACGGCTATTACGAAGTGTGGGCGCGTGCGACCGACGACCAGGGCCGTAGCCAGCCCTTCGCCGTCGCCTGGAACCCGAAGGGCTATCTCAATAATGCGATGCACCGGATCGCCGTACGCGTCGCGTAACGACCCGCAACTCAGGCCACCGGGCTTCCCGTCCGGTGGCCGTTTTCATGATCGATTTCCCGAAATGCTTTTTCGCTTTACCCACATGTTCATTGCGGCACCGCTCGTAGCCGGCCTGCTGATCCTCGCAAGTCCGGCGGCATTCGCGCAAACCGACATGCCCTTGACGCCGCTTCCCGGCATGACGCCCTTACCGGGCATGGCACCGCCCGGCGGCGAACCGGCCAAACCCAAATATACCGACGACGAGGAAACCATGGGCGGCCTGCCGCCGGGACCGGGCCGCGAGACCGTCTTTTATTTCTGTAAGGCCTGTCATTCGTTGCGTATCGTTTACCAACAAGGCATGAGCCGCGAACGTTGGGACGATCTACTGGTGTGGATGGTCGAAAAACAAGGCATGCCGCCGCTCGAAGCCGAGGAACGCAAGAACGTCCTCGATTATCTCGCCAAGCATTTCGGCAGTTGAGCGGCCGCCGTTTCGCCTTATTCCCTTATCCCAAATAAGCGCCGGCCGGAGCGCCCCCCCATGGTCTACGCTCCGGCCGGCCCCGAGTCCTCGGGAATCCCCTCTCGTTTCTCCGCCGTCCGTTATTGAAGGACGACCGGCAGGAACGTGAACATCTCCCACGTTTTCCGATCCGTCCGGTTGGCGTTCACCACGTTGCCGCCGCCTTTTTCGGCCACCACCCAGCGTTTGTGCGCCGTGTAGAACGCCACCTTGTCGCCGGCGTTGATCCCCGGGCCCTTACTGCCGGCGACCTTGTAAATCCGGAATTTCTCCCAGGTTTTCGCCTGCGTGCGGTTGGCCTCCAGCTTGCCGTTCGGCTGCGCCGACCAAAAACGTCCGTGGTGCGTGCGGATATAAATGAAATCGCCATGGTTGAGAGCGCCGTCTTTCTTGAAGTCGATGTCGACGATGTGGAAGCGCTCCCACGACCGGCATTGCGTGCGGTTAGCGTTAACGGTTTTCTTGTCGTTTTCGGCCACCACATAGTGCTTGTTGTCGTAAGCCTTGATGCAAACCGCCCGCAACGCAGCCTTCCGCAGGCTGGCGAGCCGCTTCAGCTTGGCCGCCTGCCGGGCTTTTTGCCGGGCCGCCCGCCGGGCCTGCTTCGCCGCCACCTCCTTCTTCTTGATGGCGTTGTTATAGGCATCGACGGTCGAACCGACACCGGCGAGCTGCTTCTTCTCGTCGGTATCGACATGGTTGGCCGCGATCGCCTTGTCGAGTTCGGCGTTCACCTCGGCCCGCTTCTTGGTGTAGATGTCGTTCACCTTGTCCAAAAGCGCGTGCGGCACGATCTTTGCCCGATAACCGGCATCGAGCACGGTCTTGGTCGCCGCGCCCAACGCCAGCACTTCGAGCTGCTTGGCGTTAAATCCCATGTCGGTCAGCGAGAAGGCAAACCGGTTGTAATACTTCTTGCCGAGCATCCGGAAATTCATCGCCAGCACGACGGGCTTACCTTGGATGGCGCCCTTCATGCTGCCTTCGATGCTGCTCTTTTCGAGCGCGAAGATATCGGGCTTGCTGACCACGTTGATGCCTTGGGTCAGGATTTTCGTGAATTCGCCGAATCCCTTGACCGTTTGCTTGGCGGCCTCGAGCACGCCGACGGCGGTTTCACGCGCCACGATCAGGCTCGATACCCGCGGGTCCAATTCCACCGGAATGCCGGTGATGCCCTTACGCAGGCCTTCCAACGTCTTGGCGGCGACCTCGCGCGAGGCGATCAGCGTCCCCTTGGCCGTTTCGAACGCGGCCAATTCGGCCGCCGGCTTGATGTTTTTGGCCTGGCACACGGCCCGCGCCGGCAAATCGGCGACGGTCGCGTGCTTGACGCATTTCATCGAGATTTTCGGAATGACGCACTCGCCGAAAACCTTCTTATGGCAGCCGGTTTTCTTCGGCTTGCTCAGCACGCAAATCCGCTTGCTCTGGTTACAGGAATGAATTTGGCCTTTCTTGGCGTTGATCTTGCCTTGCAGATCGGAAATCTGCCGGTTGAGTTTGTTGACCTCGTCCTCGGCCGCCTTCAGCCGTTTCGCCGGCTCCTCGCGTTCTTTCGAGACCTTGGCCTTCATGGCGGCGATTTGACCGTCGAGCTTCTTCACCTCGTCTTGCGCCTTGGTGATGTCCTTCTGCGCGGCATCCACGTCCTTGCGCACCTGGGCGAACGCAGTCTCGACCGCCTTCTTGCCCGACGTGCGCAACCAGCCGCCCGGATCGGAACTGAGCGAGGACGCCAAACGGAAATCCGCGGCCGCCAAGTGCTCCAGGCTCTCGATCGGCTCGCCGGTCGTCGCCAGGAAGTTGAACTTGAACAGCGAGCCGAAATTCTGCAGCGCCCGCAACTGGAACTGATTCAGCTGCATGGCGAGGTCCATCTCGCTTTTCGAGCCGAACAACGACATGCCGGTCGTATTGATCAGGATACGGGGCATGGGGATTTCGCGGTCGGCGGCGCTGGCGCGCAACACGACCTCGACGTCGGCGGTCGGAAACTTGAACGGCCCGACGCCGAGTTTGGCCGTCTTGGCACGGATTTCGATGCCCTCGTCGGCCTGCACGAACGCCCGCTCGACCGTCGCCAAGTTGGTGCCGAGCACGCGCAGCGCGCCGCTCATGTCGATACCGGTTTCGCCCGAGGCCTTGAGGGTCAGATCGATGCTCGGCCCCTTGCCTTTCTCGGTGCCGGCGATGGACACGTCGGGAAACTCTTTCGGCATTTTCAGGTTCTTGCCCGACGCCGCCTTGATCATCTCGAGATAGATCGAGGCGATGTCCTTCATGCCGATGGAGCCGACCTTGTCGGGTCCGTCGTCGATGGCGAGCTGAATCCGTTCGGGAATCGGAATGCCGACGGTTTTCGCCGACACGGCCGCTAAGGCAAACGCATCCAGGCGCTTCGAACCGATGGAGGTCTTGCCGCCGAAACCGACCTTCACGGAATCGGCTTCCTGGCCGAAGGTCATGCGGTAGTCCTCGATGGTCAGCCACTTGATGCCGAACGCGCTCTTCCAGGGAATTCCCTTGAACACCGAGGCGGTCACGGAAATTTCCGGCGCGCCGGTGGTCTGCTTGATCGCGGTTTCGAGGACCATGTTCACGTCCTGCTTGCCGACGCGAAACTTGGTCTCGCCCTCGAGTCCCAACTCGACACCCTTCGCGATGACTTCCTTGGTCGGCGATTGCGCCGCCTTGATCTCGCTCGGCGTCAGCGACGCCAGCAATGAGAACTGAACGTCGGCCGGCAGGGTAATCTTGCCGCCGATGCTCGGGCGGAAGGTCGGCAACGACGCCTTCATCACGATCTGCGGAACCGGCGGCTGGCCTGCGAGCAGGTTATCGAGCACGTTGCCGATGATCGACACGGTCGTGAAAATCTTGGCCGATTTGCCGCCCAGGAACTTGATCGCATCGTTGAGCGGCTTGGCGTTGCCGAGATTGAAGGTCGCGAGATTGGTCAAGCCCTGGGGAATCGCCAGGGTATACGTGCCGGATTCGAAAAACTTATCCGTAATGGTTCGGACGTTGGCCGGCAGGTCCTTGCTTTCGACCTCGACGTCGCCGGCGGCGAACGTCAGAAGCTGATCGTCGAACTTGATGGTATCCAGAAGCTCGATGCCCGGAATTTTCTTGAAGATATCCTGGAATTTGAAAATCCGTTTGGGGCCGAAGGCGATGAAGGTCGACTTGGCGCCGCCGCCGCTGTAGGCGATCAGGTTCCAGTTCGATTTCAGGAAATTGACGTCGGCGGTAATGGCGCCGTTGGCCGACTTGACGTTCGAGAGCTGCAACCCCGGCAGCTTGCTGGCGCCGCGAAAGAGGTTTTTCAGAAACGAGGACTGACCGGCCTTTAAGGCCCCTGCCTTCAGGGCATTGTCGACTTCATCCTGGAAACTGAGCGCCTGGGCCGACGGGATGCCGCCGAGAATGCCGCCGAAAACGAAAAAAAACGCGAGCAGAAATGCCCGAATAAGAGCCTTGGTCATCGTTTACCCCCCAATGACTGATCAACAACAAATCCGAAAAGCACCAAGGCCCGCGACCGGGCCGGAATTTTTTTATCTGCGTAGGACCTTAGATAGGCAATGTGGCGAGATTATGACGCGCTACGGTCTTTGCTGCTTTTTACCGTTTCGATCAAAATATCATCCGACCCCGTGCCCATTTCCGGTGCGCCTTGCCGCGCCGTGTCATTCGCCGGAGTGTAGCACGGCCCGCTCCGGGATAA
>JAVJPD010000762.1:0-3116 GCA_040216475.1 Rhodospirillales bacterium | reverse complement strand
GATTCTATTTCTTCTTCATCGAGATTTGGCCGCAGGAAGTTTATTACATCACCGGCCTCTTGATCATGGCGGCGATGGGCCTGTTTATCGTCACCACCGTGATGGGCCGGGCGTGGTGCGGTTATACGTGCCCGCAAACGGTCTGGACGGATCTGTTTCTGGTCGTCGAACGTTTCGTCGAGGGCGATCGCAATGCGCGTATCCGTCTCGACCGGGCGCCGATGTCGCTCTCAAAATTCGCCAAACGCATGAGCAAGTTCACGATTTGGCTGCTGATTGCCATGGGGACCGGCGGTGCCTGGGTATTTTACTTTGCCGATGCGCCGACCCTCGCGCAACAACTGGTCAACTTCGATGCGCCGATGCCGGCCTACATCACCATCGGCGTCTTGACCGCGACGACGTTTATCCTCGGCGGCTTCGCCCGCGAACAGGTGTGTACTTATATGTGCCCATGGCCGCGCATCCAGGGCGCCATGGTCGACGAGGACTCGTTGATCGTCACCTACCGGGCCTACCGTGGCGAGCCGCGCGGCCCCCATAAGGCGAGCGATCCGTGGGAGGGCCGCGGCCACTGCATCGACTGCAATCAATGCGTCGCCGCCTGCCCGGCTGGGATCGACATCCGCGACGGCCTGCAGCTCGAATGCATCAGCTGCGCTTTGTGCATCGACGCCTGCAATACGGTGATGGAGAAAGTCGATCTGCCGCGCGGCCTGATCAGTTACGACACGCTGCGCAATCTCGCCGCCCACGACAAATCCGACGCGTCGAAGACCAAGATCGTCCGCCCCCGCCTGATTATTTACGGCATGGTATGGGCGCTGGTCGGCCTGATCATGGCCTACGTGCTGGCGACCCGGCCCGATCTCGACATCAATGTTCTGCACGACCGCAATCCAGTTTACGTAACCTTGTCCGACGGCAGCATCCGCAACGGCTACACCTTCAAGATTCTCAATAAGGCCTACATCAACCGGACCTTCACGTTGACCACGGAAGGCGTGCCGAACGCCAAACTCAGCATCGTCGGCGCGGCGACCCTGACCCAGATTTCCCCGCCCATCTTCACGGTCGAGCCCGATCAGCTGCGCAGTTTCCGCCTGTTCGTCGCCGCCCCGAAAGCGGGGCTCGCCGGCGAAACGATGCCGATTCGCTTCGTGCTTCGCGACGTCGAAAAAGGTACCATGGCGACCTACGAGAGTATTTTCCGGGGGCCGAAACGATGAAAGCCCGAGCTTCCTCCGCCAAGCAACGCGCACCGTTGACCGGCAAACACGTGATGATGATGATGCTCGGTTTTTTTGGCCTGATCATCGTCGTCAACGGCATCTTTATGTACTTTGCGCTCGATTCCTGGCCCGGTCTCGGCGCGCAAGACGCCTATCGCAAGGGCCTTGCCTATAATGAAACCCTGCAGGCCGCCGAGCGGCAAAACAAGCTCGGCTGGCGTAGCGAAACGGCTTTCGTCGCCCGCGGCAACAATGCCGGCCGGCTCAGGGTCGACATCCGCGACGCGCAAAACCGCGCCGTTACGGGATTGGCCGTTACCGCCCGCCTCGTCCGCCCCACCCATGAAGGCTACGATCAAACGGTGCCCCTTAAGGCGGATGCGCAAGACGCTTACGCCGCGGACGTAACGCTGCCGCTGCCCGGCCGCTGGCGGATGACGATCGAGGCCCGCAAGAACGCTCACGCGCCCTACAGGATCGAACGCGAATTGATGGTCAAGTAATGGACGGCATAGCCTCCGGCTCGGCGATAGCCGCCCCCGACCCCACGCCGTTCGTCCGCCCCGGCCTGAACGGCCAGGACACGATGCACCTGATGGTGCGGAACGTGCATTGCGCGGGATGCATCAACACGATCGAATCCAACCTGAAATCCCGGCCCGGCGTCACCGCCGCGCGCGTCAATCTCAGCACCGGGCGCCTGCACGTCGCCTGGGAGCGCGGCAAGGCCGATCCCGGCGATCTCGTCGCGCTGGTCAACGGGCTCGGCTATCCGGCGGCGCCCTTCGATCCCGAACAATTGAAGAGCGCCGCTCAGGACGAGGAAACATTCCTGCTCCGCTGCCTCGCCGTCGCCGGGTTCGCCGCCGCCAACGTGATGCTGCTCTCGGTTTCGGTCTGGGCGGGCGCATTTTCCGACATGGGCCCCGCGACCCGCACGCTGTTTCATTGGCTCTCGGCACTGATCGCCCTACCCGCCATCGCTTACGCCGGGCGGCCGTTCTTCCGTTCCGCCCGCGCCGCCGTCACGTCGCGCAACCTGAACATGGACGTGCCGATTTCCGTCGCCGTCGTGCTGGCATCCGGCATGAGCCTGTTCGAAACCATGCGCGGCGGCGAACACGCCTATTTCGATGCCGCGATCACGCTGGTCTTTTTCCTGCTCATCGGGCGCTATCTCGACCGGCGCGCGCGCGGCAAGGCCCACTCGGCGGCGGAGCGCCTGCTCGCGCTCTCGGCGAAGACCGCCACCGTGATCGGCGCCGACGGCAAACACTGCCCGCTTGCGGTCGCCGATATTCTGCCGGGCATGCGGGTGTTCGCCGCCGCCGGCGACGCCATCGCCGTCGACGGCATCGTCCGCGCCGGCGTCTCGCAGGCCGATACCGCGCTCGTCACCGGCGAAAGCCTGCCGGCCCGCATCGCACCGGGCAGCAAGGTTAACGCCGGCACGATCAATCTCGACGCGCCGATCGACATCGAGGTCACGGCGGCGGGCGAGGACACCCTGCTCGCGGAAATCGTGCGCCTGATGGAAGCCGCCGAACAGGGCCGCGCCAAGTATGTCCGTCTTGCCGACCGAGTCGCGCGCCTGTACGCGCCGGTCGTGCATCTGTTGGCGCTCGTCACGTTTCTCGGCTGGACCCTCATCGCCGGGCTGGCCTGGCAGCCGGCCCTGATGATCGCCGTGGCGGTGCTGATCATCACCTGCCCGTGCGCCCTGGGTTTGGCCGTGCCGGTCGTGCAGGTCGTCGCCAGCGGCCAACTGCTGAAACGCGGCATTCTGCTCAAGGCCGCCGACGGTCTCGAACGGCTGGCCAAGATCGATACCGTGGTGTTCGATAAAACCGGCACCCTCACGGTGGGTCGGCCCGCGCTGAAGGA
>JAVJPD010000761.1:0-3184 GCA_040216475.1 Rhodospirillales bacterium | reverse complement strand
TGCCCGAGCCCGACAGCCCGGTGATTACGGTGAGGCTGTCGCGGGGGATGTCCACGTCGACGTTCTGCAGGTTGTGTTCGCGGGCGCCGCGGACGCTGATGGTATCCATGAGTGGTGCGCCGATTGGGGGTTCAAAACAACCCGACAGAAATAAAGGGTCCGCCTGCGTCCGTAAAGAGAGCCCGATGCATAACAGGGGTGAAATCATCCCTGGCAGCCCGGCCATCGAGGCTGTAATGTGTTCGCCATCAATCGTTATTTCAGGATAAAGCCAGGGGAAAGCAATGGCAGGCAGCGTCAACAAGGTTATTCTCGTCGGAAATTTGGGCCGGGACCCGGAAGCACGGTTTTCCCAAGCCGGCAACAAGATCGTGAACTTCTCCCTGGCGACCTCGGAACGCTGGAAGGACAAGAATTCCGGCGAGCAGCGCGAAAAGACGGAATGGCACCGCGTCGTGGTATTCGATGACCGCCTGGCCGACGTCGCCGAGAAATATCTGAAGAAGGGTGCCAAGGTCTACCTCGAAGGCCAGCTGCAGACCCGGGACTACGAGAAAGACGGCCAGAAGCACTACGTGACCGAAGTGGTTCTGCAGCGGTTCCGGGGCGTCCTCACGATGCTCGATTCGCGCGGCGGCGGCGGTGGCGGCGATTACGACTCGCCCGGCGGCAGTGGCGGCGGTGGCGATTGGGGCTCGAAACCGTCCGGCGGTGGCGGCCCCTCGGGCGGCGGCGGCGATCTCGACGACGAAATCCCGTTCTGATTTTCAGGCCGGGAAAACACCGAAAACGCCCCGATTCGGGGCGTTTTTTCATGCCTTTCTCGGGGCTGCGAAAAACCCTAAAAAACACCTTGTAAAGGCATGATTTAAAAGGGTTTTTTGCCCATCAATCCGCTTGTTTGCGGGGCGCCGGAAATGCTAGATTGAGGCGACTTTCAGCACGCCTAAAAGAGACCCCATGGGGCCATGCGCCGCGCGGCCCGACACACCTTCAAAGGGCCGGATAATCCTTGACCGCACCGCCTGATACGCCTACGCCGCCCGAATTTGCCGCCTCGACACCGGTCGCGATCGAAGACGAAATGAAGCGTTCCTACCTCGATTACGCCATGAGCGTGATCGTGAGCCGGGCGTTGCCGGACGTGCGCGACGGCCTCAAGCCGGTGCACCGGCGCATCCTGTTCTCGATGAACGAGAACGGCTACCACTACAACCGGCCGTTTAGAAAATCCGCCCGCATCGTCGGCGACGTCATGGGTAAATACCACCCGCACGGCGACAGCGCGATCTACGATGCCATGGTCCGCATGGCCCAGGAGTTCTCGCTCCGGGTGCCGCTGATCGACGGCCAGGGCAACTTCGGCTCCATGGACGGCGATAAGGCCGCCGCCATGCGCTACACCGAGGCGCGCCTGACCCGCGCCGCACACGCGCTGCTCGAGGACATCGACAAGGAAACCGTCAATTTCGTCGAGAACTACGACGGTACCGAGCGCGAGCCCGAGGTGCTGCCGGCGCAGTTTCCCAATCTTCTCGTCAACGGCGCGGGCGGCATCGCCGTCGGCATGGCGACCAACATTCCGCCGCATAATCTCGGCGAAGTCATCGACGCCTGCTGCGCGCTCATCGATAACCCGGACACCACGGTCGAGGAATTGATCGAGCACCACGTCCACGGCCCGGATTTTCCGACCGGCGGGCTGATCATGGGCCGCGCCGGGCTGATGTCGGCGTTCCGCACCGGCCACGGCTCGGTGGTGATGCGCGGCAAGACCGCCATCGAGGAAGTCCGCAAGGGCGTGCAGGCCATCGTCATCACCGAAATCCCCTATCAGGTGAACAAGGCGCGCATGATCGAGATCATGGCCGAATGCGTGCGCGACAAGCGCATCGAGGGCATCGGCGACCTGCGCGACGAATCCGACCGCCACGGCGTGCGCGTGGTGGTGGAAGTGCGCCGCGACGCCGCGCCCGAGGTGGTGCTGAACCAGCTCTACCGCTTCACGCCGCTGCAGACCAGTTTCGGCGTCAACATGCTGGCGCTCGACGGCGGCCAACCCAAGATGATGAACCTCAAGGAAATTATCCAGGCGTTCATCCGGTTCCGCGAGGAAGTCATCCGCCGGCGCACGATTTTCGAACTCGGCAAGGCCCGCGACCGGGCGCATATTTTGGTCGGCCTCGCCGTCGCGGTCGCCAACATCGACGATATCATCGCCTTGATCCGCGCCGCCAAGGACCCGGCGACGGCGCGCGAGCAGTTGATGAAAAAGGATTGGCCGGCCGAGGACGTCGAGCCGATGATCAAGCTGCTCGACGAGCCGGGCCGCGCGGTGGTGAAGGGCAAGTACAAGCTGTCCGAGGAGCAGGCCAAGGCGATTTTGGAGTTGCGCCTGCACCGCTTGACGGGCCTCGAGCGCGACAAGATCGGTAATGACCTCGAGGAGCTCGGCCGGCAGATCGCCGAATTTCTCGCGATCCTGGCCTCGAGAGAAAAGCTGATGGGCATCCTGCGCGACGAATTGCTGGCGATGCGCGAGCAATTCGCGACCCCGCGCAAGACCCAGATCGAGGACAGCGGCTTCGAGCAGGACATCGAGGATCTGATCCAGCGCGAGGACATGGTCGTCACCGTCACCAACGCGGGCTAGATCAAGCGGGTGCCGCTCTCGACCTACCGGGCGCAGCACCGTGGCGGCAAGGGCCGTTCCGGCATGAGCACCCGCGACGAGGATTTCGTCAGCCAGGTGTTCGTGGTGAACACCCACACGCCGGTGCTGTTCTTCTCCTCGAGCGGCATCGTCTACATGCTGAAGGTCTATAAGCTGCCGCTCGGTTCGCCGACGGCGCGCGGCAAGGCGATGATCAACCTGCTGCCGCTGCAGGAGGGCGAAACGATCTCCACCCTGATGCCGATGCCCGAGGACGAGGATACCTGGGGCGACTGGCACATCGTGTTCGCGACCGCGCAAGGCAAGATCCGGCGCAACTCGCTCAAGGATTTCGCCAACATCAAGGCCAACGGCAAGATCGCGATGAAGTTCGAGAACGGCAACGCGGGCGACCGCCTGATCCGCGTGCGCACCGTGATCGAGGACGACGACATCCTGCTGGCGACCCGCCAGGGCAAGTGCATCCGCTTTGCGGTGTCCGATCTGCGCGTGTTCACCGGGCGCACCTCG
>JAVJPD010000760.1:0-5075 GCA_040216475.1 Rhodospirillales bacterium | reverse complement strand
CACTGGTTTAAGCCACTCACACGCCTCTCCGCTGGCCCGGCGTCCGTTGCGGGAAACCGGGGGCCCATTCCTACAAACGGGGCCCGCGTCTGTCAATTCAGGACGGTATCGGGACCTAAATCTTTTATCGTTTCTATCTTTTCGCTTCGTTCGGGCCTTTCAAGCCGGCGCGGCGATGGCGTAGGAGATGATCCCCTGGGTGATGCGGTTCAGTTCCTTTACCGTGGTGCCGAAGTAGCAGAGCGGATGGCCGGCCGGCACGTAAATCGTCTCGAAACGCTTGAGGCTCACGTCGATGGCCATCGGGATCGCGGCCCCCGGAATGGCCGTGCCCGGCAGCGCCACCGGCGCGATGCCGCCCGGTTCGTAGCCGAAGATGTCCGTCACCTCCTGCCCCGTCATCGGCAGCACCTCCCCCTTGAGGTGGAGGCAGCGCGGCAATTCCTCGATCTTGCAGGCGCGATCGCCGGCGATGAACGCGATCACCGGCGTATTGCCGATCATGAACGGCAAGGACCGCACCACGGCGCCCGTTTCCACCCCCAACTGCCCGGCGACCTCGCTCGGAATCGCCGGCTCGTGCTTGAGCACCATGATCTTCTTGTCGTAGCCCATCGTCTTCAACGCGCCCATGGCGCGCTTGACGGTATCGCTGCGGGACGGATTCTTGAAAAACCAAATCATGATCGCTCGAATGCCTGTTGAGGCTCCCCCAAACGCCGTTTATGCATCGGGCGGCGTGTTCATCCCCTTGGCGACGGCGGGCCGTTTCGAGAGTTCGTCGAACCAGCGCTTCACGTTGGGGAATTCGGACAAGTCGACCTGGTGGCGCTGATGGCGGCCCACCCACGGATAGGTCGCGACGTCGGCGACGGTGTAGGCATCGCCCGCCAGATATGCGGCCTTGCCCAGGCGCCCGTCCATCACGCCGTACAGGCGTTTGGTCTCGTTATGATAACGCTCTTTTCCATAGGGGACGTCGACCTTGGGACGGTGCAGAAAATGATGCGCCTGGCCGAACATCGGCCCGACGCTGCCCATCTGAAACATCAGCCACTCGAGCGCGGCGTAACGCTTGTGCGGATCGGCGGGCAAAAGCTCGCTTTTCGCCTTCTCGGCGAGATAGATCAGAATCGCGCCGGACTCGAAAACCGTGATCGGTTCGCCGCCCGGCCCGTCCGGATCGACGATGGCGGGGATCTTCGAATTCGGGTTGATCGCGACGAATTCGGGCTTGCGCTGCTCGCCCTTGCGGATGTCGACCGGATGAACGGTGTAGGGCAAGCCGACTTCCTCGAGCATGACGGAGACCTTGCGGCCGTTCGGCGTTCCCCAGGTATACAGTTCGATCATGACGGTTTCCCTCCCCGTTCGCCGTGGCCTACAGCATAGGGAAATGCCCGGCCAGGGCCAAGCGGGGATTGCGGCGCGCCAAGCCCCGGTTTTTCCCGTTTCCCTGGTACCGGCACCTATGGCAGACTAAGCGAAATTATTTGGTTAGGGCGGCAAGCGCGGGTGCTTGTCCGACTCTTGGAAAACCAATGTTCTCAGGTTAGGGGGAGTATCGCCATGTTAGCCGATGGCAGGAATTTTCCGAAACGGGCCTGGTTGTTCGTCCTCGCGGTCGCGTTCGCCCTGATGCTCACGCCGGCGATGGCGGACACCGGCGCGGAACAACAGGACGCGGACAAGGCCTCGAAGGTCGAGGAAGAACAGACCGACAAGGACCCGCTCGAAGGCTACAACCGGTTCATGTTCAAGTTTAATCAGTTCTTCCGCGAGACCATCGTCGATCCCCTGGTCGACGGCTATCAGGCCATCACGCCCGAACCGCTGCAAAAAGCGATCTCGAACGCGGCGAAAAACATCAACGAGCCGATCACGGCGGGCTCCAGCCTGCTCCAGGGCGATACCGAAAATGCCAAGAAGGCGACCCAGCGATTCCTGATCAACACCACCGCCGGCTTCGGCGGCACTAAGGATGTCGCCGCCGAAGAATACGGCATCAAGTCGCGCGACGAAGACCTCGGCCAGGCCGCCGGCGCGCACGGCACCGAAGCGGGCGCCCATATCGAACTGCCCTTCCTCGGCCCGTCGAACACCCGCGACGCCCTCGGCACCGCGGCCACCGCGATCATCAATCCGATCGGCGCGGCGGGCTCGGTTGCCAAGGGCGCGGTCGAATATTCCGACAAGCGCGACGTGATCAAGGACGTCACCAAGGGCGCGCTCGATCCCTACGTCGTGCAGCGCGACGCCTACGAGCAGCATCGCGACTATCAAATCCGCAACGCCGAGCCGCCCGCCGGCAAGGAACAGGATTTCCCCGGCCTCAACGAGGCCCCGGGGAAATAACCGGCGCGGAACACACGAATTAAAAAGGCGGGCTCAAAACCCGCCTTTTTTAATACCCGCCTTTTTTAATACCCACCTTTTTTAATAATCGTCGTAATTGTAATTGTTGCGGATGTATTCGCCGATATTGCACGGCGGCGCCTGATCCTGAGGAGACGGCGGCTGCCCGAACGGCATCGTCGTCGTTCTCTGCGCGGGCGCGTATTGCGCCAACCGTAGCCGCGCCTGCCGAGCCGGCTTCGGCGCCGTTTTCGGCGTGAGACCGCTGATCTCGAGAATGAGTTTGCGCCGGATCGCGCGGCCGAAATCCTTGAAGTCCTTCGCCGCCTCGATGAAAGCCGAGCGGCCGCCGATCACACAGTCCCGAAAATAAAGATCGAGGCGCGGCAGCTGCGGCGTGCCGAACGGGCTCGGGCGCATGTTGATGATGGGCAGACCGTTGATGGTGATGCCCTTTTTGACCGCTTTGTCGCGCGCCAGCGTGACCGGCTCGCCCCAATTGTTGGGGCCGTCGCCGGAAAGATCGATGACCCGGCGCTTGCCGTCGAAGCCGTTATTGTCGAACCAGGGCGCGGCGAAATCGATCGCACCCGAAAGCGACGTGCGCGACGCCGTTTCCGGCGGTGTTTTCGTCAGCGCATCGGCAAAGGCCTGCGCGCTTTTCTCGCCGTCGATCAGGGTCCAGTTCACGATGATCTTGTTGTGCCCGTAACCCGCCCATTCGTAATAGCCGACGGCGATACGCCGGTGATAACCGCTCTGGATCGCGCGGATGACGGTCGGATGACGGAATGCCTCGATATAGCCCTTGCGCTGCAGCGCGGCCTCTTCCTCGTCGATGCTGCCCGAGACGTCGACGCCGAGCGCCAATTCGAGATCGACGGTCTGCTCGGCGGCGGCGCCGAACGGCAATGCCGAAATAAAAACGAAAACGAAAATCGCGGAAAGAAACCAAGAGCGAAATAGGCGCGGCATGACACCCCCCCGGCAAGACGCCGTATTTTCATCCTCGGGACGCCATCTCGGCAAGCTGAATCGCCGCCCGGCCTTCAAGAGACCGTGAGCGGGAACGGCGCCGCCGCGTTCTCCGCCTTCCCTCGATCGACGGTAAAAAATACGGCAAAATCATGGCTTAAAAATTTTATTTTTAGGTTGGACCCGGCCGTATCCGTGCCTATGTAACTCACGAGACCCCATTTTTTTACTCATCCAATCCAAGGAGGACGATCCCCCATGGCACGTTTTTTCACCGTCGCACTGGCCTTCAGCGCCCTCACCGCCCTTTCCGCCTGTTCGGGCTGGCAAAACGTCGGCGGCGTCGGCACCGGCGTGGTCTGCAACGAAGAGGGTGAGGGTGTGGTCTGGGCGAAGCCGAACAACCGAGGCGACGTCAAGACGCTCAATCTCAGCCGGGACAACTGCTATCAATAAACCCGGCAGTCGCCGACCTTAAAAAAAGGCGCCGTTTTACGGCGCCTTTTTTTTACGACTCTTCCTCGCGGATTATCCGCCGAGCTTCTTCTTCAGGATTTCATTGACGGCCTGCGGGTTGGCCTTACCCTGGGTCGCCTTCATCACCTGGCCGACGAACCAGCCGGCGATCTTTTCGTTGCCGCCCTTGAACTGTTCGACCTGCTTGGGGTTGTCGGCGATGATCGTATCGACGATGCCCTCGATCTCGCCGGTATCGGTGATCTGCACGAGGCCTTTTTCCTCGACGATCTTAGCCGGATCGGCGCCGGTTTCGACCATCTCCTCGAACACGTCCTTGGCGATGCGCCCCGAGATCGTGCCATCCGCCATCAGATCGAGCAGCTTGCCGAGATCGCCGGCCGACACCGGGCTTTCGGCAATGCTCACGTCCTTGGCGTTCAGGGCCGCGAACAGGTTGGTGATCACCCAGTTGGCCGCCTGCTTGGCGTCACGGCCCCGGGCAACGTCCTCGAAGTAGGCGGCGGTCTCCTTCTCCACCACCAAGACGCCCGCGTCGTACGCCGACAGGCCGAAATCCTTCATGAACCGGTCTTTCTTGTCGTCCGGCAGTTCCGGCAACGTCGCTTGAATGCCGTCGACATAGGCTTGCGTGAATTCGAGCGGCAGCAGATCGGGATCGGGGAAATAACGGTAATCGTGCGCGAATTCCTTCGAGCGCATCGGCCGCGTCTCGGTCTTGACGGAATCGAACAGGCGGGTTTCCTGCACGACCTCGCCGCCGGATTCGTAAAGGTCGATCTGGCGGCGTGCCTCGAACTCGATGGCCTGCATCATAAAGCGCACGGAGTTGACGTTCTTGATCTCGGCGCGGGTGCGCAGTTCGTTCATGCCGGCCGGGCGCACGGAGACGTTCACGTCGGCGCGCATCGAGCCCTGCTCCATGTTGCCGTCGCAACTGCCGAGATAGCGCAGGATCGAGCGCAATTTACGCACGTAGGCACCGGCTTCCTCGGGGCTGCGCATATCCGGTTTCGAGACGATTTCCATCAGGGCCACGCCGGAGCGGTTGAGATCGATGAACGAGCGCTTGGGGTCCTGGTCGTGCAGGGATTTGCCCGCGTCCTGCTCCAAATGCAGGCGTTCGATCCCGACCTCGCGGGTTTCACCGTCGGGCAGATCGAGAATGACGGTGCCCTCGCCGACGATCGGATACTTGAACTGGGAAATCTGATAGCCCTGCGGCAAGTCGGCATAGAAATAGTTCCTGCGCTCGGTTTTCGACCGCA
>JAVJPD010000759.1:0-4696 GCA_040216475.1 Rhodospirillales bacterium | reverse complement strand
CGTCTCACGCCCGCACGGCCTATCGAAATTTCTTCCCCACGCCGACACGCTGGCAGTTTACCGGCCTCCGCTTGGCCAAGGACGGCTAACCTTTCAAATTTAATCGCAAATCAATCAGCGCGCGCCGAACAAACCGGCGCGCTGCAAGCGCTGGCGCCAATCCGCGGACATGTCCGTCTCCGCCAATAAGAACCGATTCAGGTCCGTAATGCTGATCAAGCCGGTCAACCGGCCATCCTTGACGACGGGCATGTGCCGAAAGCCCCCCTCTTTCATCGTGACCATGACGTCAATCGGATCGGAATCGGGGGCGCACGTTATCGGGTCCGCCGTCATCAAATCCTTCACCATCATCTCGTTGATCTTATCCGGATACAATGCAATGCCGCGCACGCAATCCCGCTCGGACAATACGCCGACGACATCGCCGTCATGCGAACGGACAACCACAATGCCGATAGCCTTGGCTTGCATCTTCGCGGCGGCAACCCGCAACGACGTGTCCGGCATTACCGTCGTAACGTTCTCGCCTTTCACGCCCAGAATATACTCAATCAACATTTGCCGGATTCCGCGTTATTGCGCCGCGCCGCTTTCAAGCCAACCTTCAATGGGTTTATCCGGATAAAGGCCCAATCCTTCCGGATCGACCGCCAACAGGCTACAGAGAGTGACGATCTCGATTTGATCGGCCAAGGTCGCCTTCCCGTCCGCCTCGGCAACGGCCAAACAGATTCGGATCAACAGTGAAGCCGATTCCGGCTCGCCCGCGAATGCTTCGATCGCCTTCAAGGCCTCTTCCCGGCCTTGTTTCGGCGAGTTTCTGACTTCGTCGACATACTCGTTGAAAATATCCACGCCCTCATGGGGATCGTAGATATTAAGCTGATCCAAGGTTTCGAGAATCTGATCGACCCGCACCCGCTCGGCGAACGACACCGTGCCGTCGTCGGTCGCAACCATGGCGCAAGCCGCCATCGCAGCCTCTAAGAACGGCCTGTTCCGATGCCGCTCGATGGCGTCCTGCCAATTGTTAACGAGGTTTGCGAGAAATCCTGTCATGGTACGCTTTAATCCCTGGGCATCCCCTAGATCGGATCATAATTTATCGGAAACACGGTTTGGTTCCGTAAATCATGTGAATCCGATCGACATCAATACTATAGAGCCGTTCCGCTTGGTTGTCGGATCGCTGATTGCCAACCATCCTGGCTCCGCCGAAACGAGTTGGCATGGGCAAAATGCCGATCCGGCTAACCACGTCCGGCTCTATTGTCCAAACGGAAGCCTCACGGTCAAATGAAAAACCCCGTCCGCCGGCGGCAGACAGGTTCCCGGTCGCATGAGCGGAACAGCTCAAGTGGGCCTACGAACGGCGGTCTCCCTGGAGAAACGCAGGAATTCAGCCCCAACGGGGAACACGGGGACATCGGGGCGGTTACCACCGCTGATCGTCGAGCGGCTTTTCCGTGGAGCGAAAATGGTGCTGGAGGGCGATCGTGAGGCCCTTGATGGGCCGCAATATGGCAAGCGATCCCCCGATCACGGCAGGGGCCCAAAGGACGGCGTGGACCCAAAGCGGGGGCGAGAACCGCCGTTCCAGAATCAGCGCCAAGGCCACCACGGCACCGCCCACGATGAAGATGCCGAACACGGCCGGTCCGTCCGCGGCGTCGTGCTCGGCAAAGCTTTGGCCGCAAGAGGCACATTTGTCGGCAACAGTGAGATAGCCGCCGAACAACTTACCCTGTCCGCATTTCGGGCAACGCCCCCTGAGCCCCCGCAATAGAACGGGGAGCATGGGCGTCGCGTCGATTGTGGACATATCCGGCGAAAATTACGACGCCGCCGGTGCGTACCCGGCCGAGCCCCACCAATAAACCCAGCAGAACAGGAACAGCCAGACGACGTCGACGAAGTGCCAATACCAAGCGGCGGACTCGAAACCGATGTGCTGATCGGGCTTGAAGTGCCCCTTCACGGCCCGGACCCAGCAAACGGCGAGAAAAATCGTTCCGACCAGAACGTGAAAGCCGTGAAAACCCGTCGCCAGGAAGAAGGTCGAGGGATAGATGCCGTCCTTCAGCTTGAACGCCGCGACACCCCACTCGTACCCTTGAACGCCCAGGAAGATTACGCCCAAGATAACCGTCAGCCCGATACCATTGACCAGATTTTTACGGTCGCCGATCTGCACGGCATGATGCGCCCACGTCACCGTGGCGCCGGACGTCAGTAGAATCAGGGTATTCAAAAACGGCAATTCCCACGTCGGCAGCGGAACAATGCCCTTCGGCGGCCATTGAGTATGAGCGACGAGGCTCAAAAACGGCACGCTCGCATGAAAATAAGCCCAGAAGAACGCAAAGAAGAACATGACTTCCGAAGCGATGAACAGGATCATGCCCATCCGGAGGCCAACCTGAACGGGCACCGTATGTTCGTTTTCGACCTGCGCCTCCTGCACCACATCGCGCCACCAGCCGTACATGCAAAACAGGATGATCGCCATGCCGGCAAGGAAACCCCAGGCCGGGCCGCCATGCATGAACCACACGCCGCCCAGCGCCGATAACAAGACGCCCAGAGTGCCCACTGCCGGCCACGGGCTCGGTCGAACCATGTGCCAGGGATGTTTTTTGACCGCTTCACTTGCCATGCTGGTGTCTCCGCTTCGACAAATTACGACTTATCCGGTATTTGAATGGACCCGCCCGCTGGATGCCCTGATCCGATGACCTTTTCTTTATCCTTATCTTTGGATTTTTCCTTGGCCTTCTTTTCAGGGACGGAAAAAAACGTATACGACAGCGTGATCGCTTCTAAATCGTAAGCGTTCTTATCCTCCGCGAGAGAAGGATCGACAAAAAACGAGACCGGCATCTGCACCGTCTGCCCCGGTTCAAGGGTTTGCTCCTGAAAACAAAAGCACTCGACCTTGACGAAATACTGCCCCGCCTTAAAGGGCGTCACGTTGAACGTCGCCGTACCGGTAATCGGTGCGTCCGACAGATTTTTAGCTTCGTAAAAAACCAGTTTTTCCTCGCCGAGACGCACCGTGACGTCTTTCTGCAACGGACGGAACTGCCAGGCAAGATTGGGCGAAACATTGGAATCAAAACTGACCTGCATGCGGCGGGCCAGTATGGGAGCGGATTGGGAATTAACCCCCACCTGGGTGGCGCCGCCGTAACCGGTGATCTGACAGAAAAGCTGATAAAGCGGAACGGCTGCGAATGACAAACCGACCATGCCGGCGACAACCGAGGTTACCACCAGCGCCACAGCCCTGTTACGGCGGTCGGCTCTTGCCATTTTATCGCCCCGCTATCCTTTACTCGGCCGGCTGGTTGCCCATGACGGGCAACTCTTCATGGGTATGGAACGGCGCCGGCGAAGGGACGCCCCATTCCAAAGTCGTTGCGCCTTCTCCCCACGGATTGTCCGCGCATTTCTTTCCGCCGAACAACGTCTTCAATGCAATGTAGAAGAACAACAGCGTGCCCAACGCCGTCAGCAATGCACCGATGCTGCTGACCATGTTCCAGCCGGCATAGACATCCGGATAATCGGGAATACGGCGCGGCATGCCGGCAAGCCCCAGGAAGTGCTGCGGGAAGAACAGCAGGTTCACGCCGATGAACGACAGCCAGAAATGGAGCTTTCCGAGCGTTTCGGAATATTGCCGCCCGCACATTTTGCCGATCCAGTAATAGAAGCCGCAAAAGATCGCGAAAACGGCGCCCAGCGACAGCACGTAGTGGAAATGCGCCACCACGTAGTAGGTATCGTGCATGGCGCTCGTTAAACCCGCGTTGGCGAGAACGACGCCGGTCACGCCGCCCAAGGTGAACAGGAAAATGAATCCGACCGCCCACAGCATCGGCGTGTCGAAACGGATGGAACCGCCCCACATGGTCGCGATCCAGCTGAAAATCTTGACGCCCGTCGGTACCGCGATGACCATGGTCGCCGCGATGAAGTAGGCGCGCGTATCGACGTCCAACCCGACCGTGAACATATGGTGGGCCCAGACGACGAACCCGACGACGCCGATCGAGGCCATGGCGTACGCCATGCCGAGATACCCGAAGATCGGCTTGCGCGAGAACGTCGCGACCACTTGGCTGACGATGCCGAATGCCGGCAAAATCATGATGTAGACCTCGGGGTGGCCGAAGAACCAGAACAGGTGCTGCCACAAAATGGGGTCGCCGCCGCCGCCGGGCACGAAGAACGTCGTCCCGAAATTCCGGTCCGTCAGCAGCATGGTCAGGCCGCCGGCCAAAACGGGCAGGGCCAATACCAGCAGAATCGCCGTGATCAGGATCGACCACACGAACAGCGGCATCCGGTGAATGGTCATGCCCGGCGCGCGCATATTGAGGATGGTCACGATAAAGTTGATCGCGCCGAGAATCGAGGACGCGCCGGCGACGTGCAGGGCCAAAATACCGAAATCGACGGCCGACGTCGGATGGAAATCGGCGGAAGACAGCGGCGGATACACCGTCCATCCGGTTCCGGCGCCGCCGCCGGTAAACGCGGCGAGGCTGACCAAAATCGTCGCCGCGAACAACAGCCAGAAGCTGATGTTGTTCATGCGCGGAAAGGCCATGTCCGGTGCGCCGATCATCAAAGGCACGAACCAGTTGGCGAAACCGCCGATCAGCGCGGGCATGACGACGAAGAAGAT
>JAVJPD010000758.1:0-6598 GCA_040216475.1 Rhodospirillales bacterium | reverse complement strand
AAGGAAATGTATGCCGCTGCCAAAGAGGCGGTTTCTCGGATGAAATCGGGCAAGTAATCGAGCCAATCGATCCGAGGGGGCATACAGTGAGCGAAGCACCGCATTCGCCGACCGGTCATGAAGAAGGAGCGCCCCGCGACGCGGGGGGCTCCTCTTCCGGTTGGTTCAACCGCACCGACGTTGTCGTCGCCGTCATCCTGTTGGCGGTCTGTGTGGCGGCGTGGCAGCACTCCACCTATTGGCCGGAGCCGATGGCGGCGTTTACCCATGTCGTGCCGCCGACGTTCTTTCCGCGTCTGGTGTTGGGCTTCATCATCGTTCTATTGCTTTTCCTGCCGTTGGAACAACGGCTGAAGGGGGAAAAGGGCGCGGAGCTCGATAAGGACCGCAGCGACCGGATCAAGCCGATTACCTATGTTACCACGCTTGTGACGGTGTTGATCGGCGCGACCATGGAATGGGTCGGAACCGTCGTCACGATTGTTTTGATATGCGTCGTTTTACCGTTGTTGTGGGGCGAGCGCCGGTGGAAATACCTCGTTCCTTTCATCATTCTGTTCCCCATCGTGGTTTTGGTCCTGTTCAAGGGACTGTTTTCCATCAATTTCGAGCCGGGCGTGATCGGCCTCGGTTTCAAGTGAGTTAGAGTGAATCATCATGGAATGGGCCCCGCTTCTAAAGGGATTTACCTTGATCGCCGATCCGATGAACATCGGCTTGATTTTCGTCGCCGTCGTCATCGGCGTATTGGTCGGGGCCTTGCCGGGGTTGAGTTCCAGCATGGCTGTTGCCTTGCTGTTGCCCTTGACCATCGGCATGCAGCCGATACCGGCAATTTGTATGATGGCGGCGCTTTATTGCGCCGGCACCTTCGGCGGGTCGATCACGGCGATCCTCATCAACGCCCCCGGCGCCCCCCCGGCGGTCGCGACCGCCTTCGACGGCTATCCGTTGGCGCAACGGGGCGAAGCCGGGCGTGCGCTCGGCATTGCCGTGTTCGCGAGCGTTCTCGGCGGAATCGCCAGCCTCATCATTTTCATCGTTGCCGCGCCCGCCCTGTCGGCGGTGGCGACAAGTTTCCGTCACGTCGAGTATTTTGCCTTGGCCCTGTTCGGCCTTTCCATGTTGGCGACGATCAGCGGCCGTTCCTCGCTTCGCAATCTGATCGCCGGCGCGTTCGGTGTCCTCGTCGGCACCATCGGCATGCACGAAGCGACCGGCATCAAACGGTTCATTCCGTTCGACATGTATATGCTGGAGGAAGGGATCGGTTTCGTGCCCGTTCTGATCGGCCTGTTTGCGTTCGGCGAGTTGCTGAACCAATCCGGACAACTCAACCGGAAGCTGGAACTGATCAAGGACGTCGCTATCCGGCTGCCGAGCAAGGCGGATTTTCTGAAAGTTAAGGGCGCTATCGGCCGGTCTTCGATCATCGGCACGGTGATCGGCATTCTGCCCGCCGAGGGCGCGACGGTGGCGGCCATCATCGGTTATAACGAAGCCAAGCGGTGGTCGAAGAATCCGGAAGAATTCGGCAAAGGCTCGATCGAGGGCATCGCGGGGCCGGAAGCCGCCAATAACGCCGCGACCGGCGGCGCCATGGTGCCGACGCTTTCGCTCGGCATTCCCGGCAGCGGCACCACGGCAATCATTCTGGTCGCTCTGATGATGCATGGTTTTCGGCCGGGCCCCTACTTGATCCGCGAAACCCCCGAATTCGTCTATGCCATTTTCGGTGCGATGCTAATGGCCAACGTGATGTTTTTCTTCCTCGGCATGATCGGCGCCAAGGTTTTCGCTCGGGTGACGCTTATTCCGCGGACGTTCCTGTGGCCGGTCGTGCTCGTGTTCTCGGTCGTCGGCGCTTATGCCCTCAATCAATCCGTGTTCGACGTGTACGTGATGCTCGTTGCCGGCGTACTGGGGTACATCATGCTGCGTCACGGTTTCGGCCCGGCGCCGTTCGTAAGGGGGCTGATCCTCGCCAAGCTCGTCGAGGAAAACTTCTCGAATGCGATGACCTATTACGATCATGAGATGACCCGCTTCCTTGAGAGCCCGATCGTGGTCGTTTTCCTCATACTGTCCCTGATCACGCTGTTCTGGATTCCGTTGACCAATTCGCTTAAGAAGATCCGGGCGGCGACCAAGGATCAAGGCACGTCCGTCGAATAAAATCAGTAACCGTAATAGAGAACAGAAAAATGAGTAAAAAGCCCCGGTCCCAGGGACCGTCGCCGACGGAGACGTTCGCCGATTTCGCATCCTCCCTGACCGTTGACGCGATCACGCCGAAAGCCAAGGCGAAGGCCTACGACATGCTGCTCGATTTCACCGGGCTTTGCGTCGCGGCGCGCCGCGAGGATTACGTCAAGGCGGTCGCCGATACCTGGGATGGCGAGGGCGGCTGCACGGCATTGGGGCACGTCAAGGGCTTCGATGCGGCCGGCGCGGCGGTCGTCAACGGCACGGCCGCGCACGGCGAGGATTACGACGATACCTTCGAGGGAACCCCGATGCACGCCGGCACGCCGGCGATCGCGGCGACCCTGGCGGCGTGCGAACGCTACGGCTTGAGCGGCGCCGATGCTCTGCGCGGGATCGTGGCGGGCGCCGAGTTGATGTGCCGCCTGGCACTGGTCGCGCAAACCACCGTTCACCGCGCCGGCTTCCATCCGACGGCGGTGATCGGCACCTTGGGCACGACGGCGGCCGTCGGCACGGCTTTGGGCCTGCCGGCGAAGGAAATCACGAATGCCTTGGGTGTCGCCGGTAGCCTCGCCTCGGGGATCATCGAATATCTGGCCGAGGGCACCTGGACCAAGCGGCTGCATCCGGGATGGTCGGCGCAAAGCGGCCTGCGCGCGGCGCAAATGGGCCGGGGCGGCTTTCTCGGGCCGCGCACGGTTCTGGAAGGCGAGCACGGCTTCTTCTTTGCCTTCGGCGATCCGAATCACGACTACGACTTTTCGCCGATTACAAAGGATCTCGGCTCGAAACTCCTGATGGAAGGCGTCGCCTTCAAGCCCTATGCCTGCGGCACCATGACCCAGCCGTTCATCGATTGCGCCATCAAGCTCGCAAAAGACGGAGTCGATTCGAAAAAGATCAAAAGCGTGATCGCCAGGGTGGGTGAGGGCACCGTGCATCGGTTGTGGGAGCCGGTTGCCGAAAAACAGAAACCGACGACGCCGTATTCGGCGAAATTCAGCGGCGCGTTTTGTGTGGCGATCGGCTTGATCGACAAGGCGGCCGGGTTGAAGCAATTCACCGAGGCGCGCACGGCGGCACCCGAAGCCCTCGAGTTGGCAGGCAAGATCAATTACGAAATCGATCCCAACGACGAGTATCCGAAGAACTATTCCGGTCATCTGATCGTGACCATGGAAGACGGATCCGTGCATGAAGTCCGCCAGCCTCACTTGCGCGGCGGCGTGCGCGAACCCTTGAGCCGTACCGAGTTGGAGGCCAAGTTCACGGCGAATGTGACCTTTGGCGGCTGGACCGAAGCGCAGGCGGAGGCCCTGAAATCCTGGTGTTCCGATTTGTTCGAGAAGCCTGATTTGGCGGGACTTAAGGCCTTTCGCGTTTAGGGGTTGTCGCCCCGACGGCGGATTGGCTATGACAAGAGCGCTTAGGGCTGCTTAAAATCATAATCTCCGGGAGGAACCATGCCACACGTGCCCGCATCCGACGTCTTATCCCATATCAAGGTTTTGGACCTGACGCGGGTGCGTTCCGGTCCGACCTGCGTGCGCCAATTGGCGGATTGGGGCGCCGACGTGATCAAGATCGAAATGCCCGAGGCATTGGAGGCCGACGGCGCGTTGGGCTCGCCGCGTCATACCCCGGACTTTCAGAACCTGCAACGTAACAAGCGCAGCATCACGCTCAACCTGAAAGAGCCCGAGGGATTGGAAATATTCAAGAAGCTCGTCGGCAGCGTCGACGTGGTCGTCGAGAATTTTCGGCCTGACGTGAAGAAGCGCCTCGGCATCGATTACGACGATTTGGCGGCGCTCAATCCGCGCATCATCCTGGCCAGCATTTCCGGCTTCGGCCAGGACGGTCCGGACGTGAAGCGCCCCGGTTTCGATCAGGTGGCCCAAGGCATGGGCGGGCTGATGTCGATCACGGGTCTGCCCGGCCAGGGGCCGGTTCGGGTCGGGATTCCGATCGCCGACTTGTGCTCGGGGATTTTTTGTTCCTACGGCATTCTGCTGGCGATCATCGAGCGTGAGAAATCCGGCAAGGGGCAGTGGGTGCATACGTCGCTCATTCAGGCGATGATTTTCATGCTCGATTTTCAAGCGGCACGCTGGCTGGTCGGGCACGAGGTGCCGCAGCAGGCGGGTAACGATCACCCGACCAGCATGCCGACCGGCGTTTACGAAACCAAGGACGGCTATATGAATCTGGCCGTGGCCGGCGACACCATCTGGCGGCGGTTCTGCGGCGAGGTCGATCACGAAGACTGGGCCGAGGATCCGCGCTTTAAGGACAGCCAGGGCCGTTCCGACAACCGCAAGGAATTGAACGCGCTGATCAACGAGATGATGCGCGAGAATACTACCGTGTATTGGATCGAACGGTTGACCAAGGGCGGCGTGCCGTGCGGAGCGATCAATACCATCGATAAGGTTTTCGACGAACCCCAGGTCAAGCACTTGAAGATGCGCGAGGCCGTCAAGGGGAAGGTCATGGGCGAGATCGAGTTGGTGCCCCAGCCGATCCGGATGAGCCGTTCAACGAGTGAACTCAAGGTTGCGCCGCCGGAACGGGGCGACAACACGGAAGAGATTTTGACCGGACTGGGCTACAGCCAGGATCAACTCGCGGCGCTTCGTAAGAAGCACGTAATCTAAGAACGAATTTAAGGAAGGGGCTCGCCATGCCGACCGATAAGATTCTCGTCGAGAAGGACGGCGCCGTCGGGCGCATCGTTTTCAACAATCCCGAACGTCACAATGCCGTTTCGATGGAAATGTGGGAAGCCGTCGCGGAGGGCCTCAAAACGTTCACCAACGACGACGAGGTGCGGGTTATCGTCGTGACCGGCGCGGGCGGCAAGTCGTTCGTGTCCGGCGCGGATATCTCGAAATTCGAGGACGAACGGGCGACGGAAGAAGCCGTCAAGCGTTACGATGAAGCGGGGCGCCGGGCTTATTTCGGCCTTTATCACTGCCCCAAGCCGACGATCGCCATGATTCGCGGTTACTGCATCGGCGGCGGCGTTGCCGTCGCCATCAGTTGCGATCTTCGAATCTGTACCAAAGAATCGAGCTTCGGCATTCCGGCCGCCAAGCTGGGCTTGGGCTACGCTTTCGACAAGGTGCGCCAGTTGTCCGACCTCGTCGGTCCGGCGTTCGCCAAGGAGATATTCTTTACCGGCAAGCGTTTTACGGCCGAACAAGCCGCCGAGATGGGACTCGTGAACCGGGTCGTGTCCGATAACGAGCTCGAAGAATTCGTGCAGGATTATGCCGAGACGATCGCCGGCAACGCACCGCTGACCGTAGCCTCGATCAAGAAGATCGCGAACGAGATCGTGAAAGATCCCGGCGACCGCGATCTTGCCGCTTGCGATGCGATGGTGAAGACCTGTTTCGACAGCCAGGATTACATCGAGGGACGGCGGGCGTTCATGGAAAAGCGCAAGCCCAGCTTCACCGGCAAGTAAGGTTTATTTCGGGGTTTTCCTGTTCGGCGGCGAAAGCTCCCACAGGGCCGCCGTCGAGACGCCCGCGGCGGTTTTGCCGTTCCAGTCCCGCTTTTGCTCAAGGCGCACTCGGCATTTTTCGAGTGTCGCGTCGAGGTCGCGGAACGGCACCACCGCGACGCCATCGTCGTCGCCGATGACGAGATCGCCGGCGGCGACGTTGACGCCGCCGCACCGGATCGGAATGTGAATGCCGCCGACGGCTTTTTTCGAGGGACCGTTGGGTGCCGTTCCCCGGCAGAAAATCGTCAGATCGGCCTGTTTGAGGATCGCCGCATCGCGCACGCAACCGTCGACGACCAAGCCGGTAACGCCGCAGGAAAAGGCGTAGGCGCTGACGACGCTGCCCCATACCGCTTTGTCCTCCCTGGCGCCCGCATCGACGACGAGCACACAGCCGGGCCAGGCGCATTCGATCGCATGATGAATCGCGGCGTTACTGGTATTCGGCGCGAGGACGGTCAGGGCTTGGCCGACCAGGCTTTGCCCCGGCCGCAGCGGTCGAATGGCCGCCGACATGCCGCCGGTGCGCCCAAGGGCATCGCAGACCACGGCGGAGGGAATGGTTCGCCAGGGGTTCAGATCGTTTTCCGTCAACCGCGGATACGCGTCGTCGGCAATCGTAACGGACATGAAACCTCTCGTGTTACAGGCGTGATGGCGGGGGGCCTCGGCGAGGATCAGCCTTTTTCATAAGGATTTTTGATCCCCGAAATGACGGATTCGAAAATCCGACGGGCGCGGTTTTCGTCGCAGCCCATCAAAATGGCGTCTTCGAAGGCGTCCTGGCAGTACTGACGGATTTCGTCGAGGTTTTCGTTCAGGACCTTCAGTTTTTCCTCGCACGAGATTGGCGTGCCATCGGGTTCGGTCCAGACG
>JAVJPD010000757.1:0-3958 GCA_040216475.1 Rhodospirillales bacterium | reverse complement strand
GAAAACCCCGATCCGCTTGGAGTGGCGGAGCTCCTCGGGATAGACGAAAAAGATATCGTATTGCGGACCCGGCAGATCGGTCAGGACCTGGACCAGATCGGGCGAGGTCAGGGCGAAATAGTCCGGAATGCCGCCGAGCCCCAAACCGCACTGCACGGCCCGGAAAATGCCGTAGGCGCTGTTCACCCGCAGCACGGACGGCCGACCCTCGCCTTCCGTGCTCGCTTCCAAGAGCCAGTTCAGGTTGGCGGTGTAGCGGTTGGGCTGTTCGCCGTAGGCGATGATGCGGTGACGGTGCAGGTCCTGCACGGATTTCGGTTCGCCGTACTCCTTCAGGTATTCCGGCGTCGCGTACACGTGGTACTGCATGCTGAGCAGGCGGCGCTGAATCAAATCCGGCTGGCGCGGCGGCGCCATGCGAATCGCGACGTCGGCCTCGCGCATCGAGAGATCCAATTCGGTATCCGCGAGCACCAGGGATACGTCGATCTCGGGATACAGCCGCAGGAACTTATGCAGCCGCGTCGTCAGCCAGATCGATCCGAAGGCGACGGTCGAGGTGATGCGCAGCGGTCCTTGCGGCCGTTCCGCGAAGTCGCTCATCTGCGCCGTGGTCTGGTTGATCTTGGCGACCACGTCGCGCGCGGTGCGAAACAGCAGCTCGCCCTGTTCGGTGAGAATCAGGCCGCGGGCGTGGCGGTGGAACAGCGAGACGCCGAGGGTTCCCTCGAGCGCGCTGATCTGGCGGCTGACCGCCGATTGGCTGAGATTCAGGGCTTCCCCCGCGTGGGTGAAGCTACCGGCCTCGGCGACTGCGTGAAAAACGCGCAGTTTGTCCCAATCCATCATCGGTGCGATATCCGTCGAAGGTTAACGCGTTTACTCTGCCGCTTCTGCGGCCGCGTCGTGTGAAGCCAGGTAGTGCTCGGCTTCGAGCGCCGCCATGCAGCCGGTGCCGGCCGCCGTCACGGCCTGGCGGTAGATTTTGTCCTGCACGTCGCCGGCGGCGAACACGCCCGGAATATTGGTTGCCGTGCTGTCGGGTGCGGTGATGAGATAGCCCTCGCCGTCCATCTCGAGCTGGCCCTTGAACAAGCCGGTATTGGGATCGTGGCCGATGGCGATGAACACGCCCTCGACCGGCACGTCCGTGACCGCGCCGGTTTTGACGTTCTTGACCCGCGCCGCCGTAACGCCCGGCGGGTTGTCGTTGCCGACGACCTCGTCGAGAACCGAGTCCCATATCACCTCGACCTTCGGATTGCGGAACAGCCGGTCCTGCATGATCTTTTCCGCGCGCAAGGCGCCGCGGCGGTGAACCAGAGTCACCTTGCTGGCGTGGTTGGTGAGATAAATCGCTTCCTCGACCGCGGTGTTGCCGCCGCCGACGACCAGCACCGGCAGATCGCGGAAGAAGAATCCGTCGCAGGTGGCACAAGCCGACACGCCGAAGCCGCGGAATTTCTCTTCGCTCGGCAGGCCGAGCCATTTGGCGCTGGCGCCGGTCGCGACGATCAGGGAATCGGCGGTTTAGACGGCGCCCGAATCGCCGCTCAGCACGAACGGCCGTTGCTTGAGATCGACGGACGTGATGTTGTCGTCGAGCATCGCGGTGCCGACGTGGGCGGCCTGGGCGCCCATCTGCTCCATCAGCCAGGGGCCCTGGATCACGTCGGCGAAACCGGGGTAATTCTCGACGTCGGTCGTGATCGTCATCTGGCCGCCGGGCTGGATTCCCTTGATCAGGAGCGGTTTGAGATTGGCGCGCGCGGTGTAGATGGCCGCCGAATATCCGGCGGGGCCCGAGCCCAGAATCAGAACTTTGGCGTGTTGTTGTTCGGCCATGCTGCCGGCGACCTCCGGGCGGGAAAAAAACGGCAATGGCCGCCGGGACGCCGGCAGCCATCGATTGATCGGTATTCTTAACATAAGAAGCACGCCGCGGGGAAGCAAGCCGGGTTTACGCCCAAAAGCGGCGGCCGGCGCGGTTTTCGGCGCGCCCGTGTTTCGGCCTGCTTGGCAAGCCCTTAAGCGCATTGTAACATCATTGCGCTTAAGGGGAGGTTTTGTGGATAAGAATAACCGAAAACGGCTTAAGCTCGATCGTATTCATCGCATCATCCTCCGCGAACTACAGGCCAATGGCCGCCTGAGTAATGTCGAGCTTGCCCGCAGGGCATCCATCTCGGCGCCGCCGTGTCTACGGCGCGTGCGGGCACTGGAGAATGACGGCTATATCCGCGGCTATCACGCCGACGTCGACGAAGGGCTGCTCGGCTACAAGGAAGAGTTCTTCGCCCTGGTCGGCCTTCAGGGTCAATCGCAAGGCATGCTCCAGGAATTCGAGAAGATGGTCGCCGTCTGGCCGGAGATTCGCGAGTGCCACATGATCCGCGGCGGCGGCGATTTTCTGCTCAAGGTGGTGGCGCGCGACAAGGAGCACCGCGACGCGCTCACCATGCGGCTGACCGAGGCCGCGCACGTGGTCAACGTGACCACGTTCGAAACCATTCGGACCTCGAAGCGGGAATTGGGGCCGCCGGTGCTGGCGGACGACTGATCGGAAGCGAATGACGGTTCCGATGAATCATGATCCGCTCTAGCGGGCTGCTAGACGAATTTCACCTCGACGATTTCATAGAAGGCGTCGCCCTTCGGCGCCTTGACCTCGACGGTATCGCCGATGGTCTTGCCGATGAGCGCGCGCGCCAGCGGCGAGGTGACCGACAGCAGGCCCGAGCCGATATCGGCTTCGTGGCTGCCGACGATGGTGTAGGTGGTTTCCTCGTCGTTGTCTTCGTCGGCGACGATGACGGTGGCACCGAAGCGCACGATGTTGCCGCTCAGCTTGCTCGGATCGACGACGTCGGCGCGCGCGACGACATCCTCGAGTTCCATGATGCGGCCCTCGATGAAGCTCTGGCGCTCCTTGGCCGCGTGATATTCGGCGTTCTCGGAAAGATCGCCGTGCGCGCGCGCTTCCTCGATCGCCTTGATGATGGCGGGGCGTTCGGAGCTTTTGAGGCGCTTCAACTCGTCTTCGAGCTTGCGCAGCCCGGGGGCGGTCATGGGAACTTTATCCATCGCATTCAATCCTAATCGTCTCGATCTTCTTACGCGCGGTATCGCACGGGTTCTTTCACGACAAAAAACAACAACCGCACTCGGGTCCGCAAGCAGCCCCAAGAGTACGGCTGTGAAAGCCTCAGGCGAGGCCTTAAAACGAGCCTTTAAAATAAGCCTGTAGCGGGGTGACTTCAAGACCGCCGCTGTTCAGGGCCTCGATCGCGCCGACGCAGGCCTCGGCCCCGGCCATGGTGGTGTAGTGCGGGATCGAGTTGGTCAGGGCGGTCCGGCGGATCGAATAACTATCCGTGATGGCCGCGGCGCCCTCGGTGGTGTTGATGACGAGCTGGATTTCGCCGTTGATCATGGCGTCCACGCAATGGGGCCGGCCCTCGTTCACCTTGCTGATCGGCTTGACGTCGAGCCCGGCCTCGCTCAGGTGCTGGGCGGTGCCCTTGGTGGCGACCACGGAAAACCCGAGCGCCGTGAGGCGGCGCGCGATGCCGCAGACCGATTTTTTGTCCTTGTCCTTGACCGAGATGAACACGGTGCCCGACGACGGCAGGGTCATGCCGGCGCCGAGTTGGGATTTCGCGAACGCCCGGTGCACGTCCTTATCGAGCCCCATCACCTCGCCGGTCGATTTCATCTCGGGCCCGAGAATGATATCGACGCCGGGGAAGCGCGCGAACGGGAACACCGCTTCCTTGACCGCGACGTGCTTGCGCTTCGGCTTATCGGGCAGCTTGAAGTTCGAGAGCTTCTCGCCGGCCATGACGCGGGCGGCGATCTTCGCCACCGGCACGCCGGTCGCCTTGGCGACGAACGGCACCGTGCGGCTGGCGCGCGGGTTCACTTCGAGGATGTAGATGTCGTCGTCCTTGATCGCGTA
>JAVJPD010000756.1:0-6117 GCA_040216475.1 Rhodospirillales bacterium | reverse complement strand
ATCAGAACCTGATCCGCCTGACCGTGACGACGGAGAACCAGACCCGCAGCTTGTCGGGCACCGTATTCGACGCGGGCATTCCGCGCCTCATCAACATCAAGGGGATCGCGATCGACGCCCAATTGGGCCCGGACATGCTTTACATCACCAACCAGGACAAGCCGGGCTTCATCGGCGCCCTGGGCACGCTGCTCGGCAATGCCGGAATCAACATCGCGACCTTCCACCTGGGCCGCGACAAGCAGGGCGGCGATGCCATTGCCCTGGTCGAGATCGACCAGCCGGCGGATGCGTCCGTCATCGAGGCCGTGCGCGCGCTGCCGCAGGTGGTGCAGGTGAAGCCGCTCAAGTTCTAGATCGGCTCTAGGTATTTAGTGCAAAGGTTCGTTGCGGAAGCTTCGGCGAAAGGCCTATGCTGCTGCCGACAATGCGATTGGGGGTTCGGTAGACGGTTTTGAGCGGCGATTTCGACTACGATTTTCTGTGCATCGGCAGCGGCCCGGCGGGACAGCGCGCCGCCGTGCAGGCGGCCAAGCTGCGCAAGCGCGTCGGTATCGTCGAATGCGAAGTCGAGATCGGCGGGGTTTGCGTTCATACCGGCACCATGCCGAGCAAGACCTTCCGCGAAGCCGTGCTGTCGCTTGCCGACGGGTCCGACGCTTTTCATGTCGGCTACGGCGGCGGCGGCGGCAGCGACGGCCCGGTCGTGGAGAGGCTGTACGCCCGGGTCGGCGACATCGTCTTCCGCGAATCGCGGGTTCAGCGCGAGCAGTTACGCCGCAACGGCGTCGACATCATACCGGGAATGGGAAGTTTCGCCGGCCCGCACGAGGTCGCGGTCCGTTCGTCTCAAGGAACCCGCAACGTGAGCGCCGGAAAAATCCTGGTCGCGACCGGCACCAAGCCCGCGCGGCCCGCGAAGATCTGCAAGGACCTGCCGTGCGTGATCACGAGCGACGACATCCTCAAGCTCGACGAACTGCCGCGCACCATGGTGGTGATCGGTTGCGGCGTGATCGGAGTCGAATACGCGTCCATGTTCGCCGCGCTCGGTGTCGAGGTTACGGTCGTCGACGGCCGTACCCGGCCGCTCGAATTCCTGGATTCCGAGATCGTCGACGAATTGGTGCATCAGATGCGCGCCAAGGAGGTCTCGTTCCGTTTGGGAGAAGCCGTCGATCGCATCGAACTGCGCGAAGGCGATGCCCCCAATCTCGCCGTCGTTCATCTCGAATCCGGCAAACGCCTGGTGGCCGATTTGGTGTTGGCCTCGACCGGACGGGTCGGTGCTTCCGAGTCCCTGGACCTGGACAAGGTCGGCCTCACCGCCGACGCGCGCGGCCGGCTGGCGGTCGGCGCGACGTTTCAAACCGAGGTGCCGCATATCTACGCCGCCGGGGACATCATCGGCTTTCCGAGCTTGGCGGCGACGTCGTCCGAGCAGGGCCGTCTGGCGGCGTGCCACGCGTTCGGCGTCGAGGCAGGGCCGATGCCGTTGCACTTTCCGGTCGGCATTTACGCGATCCCGGAGATTTCCATGGTCGGGCGCACGGAGCTGGACCTGACTAATGCCAAGATCCCTTATGAGACCGGCGTCGCGCGCTACCGGGAGATCGCCCGCGGGCAGATCCTGGGAGACGACAGCGGCTTTTTGAAGCTGATCTTTCATGCCGAGAACCGCAAGCTGCTCGGCGTTCATGCCATCGGCACGGGCGCGACCGAACTGATCCACGTCGGCCAGTCGGTCATCGCGCTCGGCGGCGGGCTCGATTATTTCATGACGACGGTTTTCAACTACCCGACCTTGGCCGAGTGTTACAAGGTCGCCGCGTTCGACGCCTATAACCGTTTGAGCGTTTAACCCGTTTATTCGCCGGCGAGACGGGTCGGCGGCTCCTGTTGCGGCGCGTTCGTGGCGACGACGTGCAGGGGCTCTTCCTGTTGCTTGGGCACTTTCGCCTTGCGCAGGAACAGCGACAGCAGGGACGGGATGATCAAAAGCGTCAGGATCGCCGAGAGCGTCAGGCCGCCGAGCACCACCGAGCCGAGGCCCCGGTAAAGCTCCGAGCCTGCGCCCGCGAACAGCACCAGCGGCATCAGGCCGAACACCGTCGTCAGGGTCGACATGAAGATCGGCCGCATCCGGTTGTGCGAGGCGGTCATGATCGCGTCTTCCGGGCTCATGCCTTCCTGGCGCAAGTGCTGCAAGGTTTGATCGACCAGCAGGATGGCGTTGTTCACCACGATGCCGATCAGGATCACGAAGCCCAGCATCGTCATCATGTCGAGGGCCTGGTACTTGATCGTGTTGAGCAGACCCAGGCCGGCGATGCCGCCCGCTGTCGCCAGCGGGATCGAGAGCATGATGATCGCCGGATAGACGAAGCTTTCGAACAGGATCGCCATTACCAGGTAAACGATCAGAACGGCGATGATCAGGTTGAATTTGAGGCCGCTCCAGGTTTCGCTCAGGCTGTCGGAGGCGCCGGACATCACGATGCCGACGTCGTCGGGCAGGCCCTCTTTCTTGAGGACACCGGTGATCTCGGCGTTGATTTTATTGATCACCGTTTCGAGCGGAAGTTTTTCCGCCGGCTTGATCTGCAGACGCACGGCGCGAGTCAGATTGTAATGGCGGATCTGTTCCGGCCCCGCCGTGACCTTCGTGGTGGCGAGCGAATTGACCGGTACGATGGTGCCGGACGGCAGTACCACCGGCAGGAATGAGATTCCCTGGGTTTCTTTCACATTATAGCGTGGGCCCATGAGCGTGAGATCCATGCGGCGGCTGCCGACGTTGATCTCGAGTACCTTGACGCCCTTGTTCAGCGCGTTGACGGTCTGCGCGAACTCGCGCGCGGTCATGTTCGCGTTGGCGAGGCGGACGTAATCGGGCGTCAGGCGGATTTCCGGCGCCGCCAGATGCAGGCCCGGCAGCGGGCGCACCTTGGTGCCTTCCCGGCTCGGCAGCACGTCGCGGATCAGTTCGTCGGCGCGGCGCGCGACGGACAGAAGTTGATTGAGGTCGGGGCCGACAAAATCGAGGTTGATGACTCGGGCGCCGCCGAGACGGCGGAACAGGGAATCCTGCGCGACCCAGCCGCGCATGCCGGGTTCCTTGAAGACGGGCTTCTCGATAACCGGTATCAGTTCGCCGGCGCGTGACGAGTCGACGGCACTGGCGCCGATGAAGATCATGTCGCGGATGACGAGAAAGAAGAACGTGTCGATCTTCGGCGGCTCGTTCGGCTTGGCGTCGGGACCGCTGACGGAGGCCCACAGCGGCTTGAGCTCTTTCTCGATCTGTTCGGCCATGGTGTAGGTGGTGGCGAGATTATAGCCCGGCGGCGGCTTCAACCGGCCGATCACGAAGTTCCGGTTGCCGTCCGGCAAATAATCCAGCGGCGGCAGAAAGAGCCACGTCGCCGCGGCGGTCACGCCGCAGAAGAAAACCACGACGCCGATGGAGGCGGCCTTGCTGCGGATGATCCGGCGGATCAGCCCGAGAACGCCGTCGACGAACTTCTCGGCGATGTCGTCGACGATGGGAATGCGCCGTTTGACCCAGGTGTCGTTGCTGTCTTCCTTGCCGACCAACCGGCTGGTCAGGGCCGGGATCACGGTGATGGCGACCACCAGCGACAACAGCACGGAAACGGAAATCGCGACCGCGATGTCGCGGAACAGTTGGCCCGCCTGCAACTTGAGGACGAGCAGGGGCACGAATACCACCACCGTGGTCAGCACCGAGGCGAGGATGGCCCCCCAGACCTGTTTGGCGCCGTCGTAGGCGGATTGCAGGCGGGTTTTCCCCATTTCCCGGTGCCGGTAGATATTTTCGAGCACCACGATGGCGGCGTCGACCACCATGCCGACGGCGAACGCGATGCCGGCGAGGGAAATCACGTTGATCGAGCGGCCGAGTCCGGCCATGGCGACGAACGCGCCGACGACGGAGAGGGGAATGGCAAAGGACACGATCAGGGTGGCGCCGAACGAGCGCAAAAACAAAAGCAGGATCAGAGCCGCCAAGGCGCCGCCGACGTAGATGTTCTGATGCACCAGATCGATGGCGGACTTGATGTAGACGGTTTCGTCGTAATATTTGATGACCTTGAGGCCCTGGCGTTTCAGCATGCCCTCGTTGAGTTCCACGAGCGCCTGATCGAGGTTGCGTATCACTTCGATCACGTTCTGGCCGGGATTGCGCAGGACGTTGATTCGAATCGCCGGCTGGCCGAGATAGCGGCGGTTGGTGATCGGCTCCTTGTAGCCGAACTCGACTTTTGCGACATCGGACACGCGCACCCGGCGGATATTGCCGGTCACCGGGTCGTGAATCGATTTGAGGACGATCTCGCGCACCCGTTCGACGGTAGAGGCTTCGGAATCGGTGCGCACCAGATACCGGCGTTTGCCCTCGTCGACGGCGCCGGCGGTGGCGGAAACGCTCGCCTGGCGGAGCGCCTGCAGGACGTTCGGCACGGTCAGTTGATACTGCGCCATCTGTTCGGGTTCGATGATGACCTGCAGCTCGCCGAGGCTGCCGCCGGCGGTCGAGACCTGCGATACGCCGGACACCCGTTCGATACGGTCGGTGACGATGGTGTCGACGAAATCGCCGTAGGATTCGAGGTCGCGTTCGTTGCCCGGCAGGCGGACGATGACGAGACGGGCAACCGGTTGGTCGTCGGAGTCCGTCGTCTTGATGACGGGATCGGTCGCCTCCTCGGGCAGTTCGGTCGCGATGTTGTTCAATCGGCTCGCGACGATCGTAAACGCCTTGTCCATGTCTTGGTTGATGTCGAATTCGAGATAAACCCGTGCGCGGCCGAGTTGCGCGAATCCGCGGATTTCGGTGACGCCGGGCACGCCGACGAGTTCTTGTTCGATCCGGTTGGTGATTTCGCGTTCGACTTCGAGCGGCGAGACGCCGGGCCAATACGACGTGATCTGCAGAAGCGGCTTGTCGACGTCCGGCGTCAACTGAATCGGGATCGTTCGAATGGCGACGAAGCCGAGAATGACGATCATCAAGCCGACGGCGACGATGGCGGTCGGGCGTCGCGTTGCGATTTTAATGATATCCATTGGCCCCCGCTCCCTCAAAGGCACCAATACAAAAGCGGGCGATTATACGCAGGTTTTGAATCTTGTGTATATCCAAGAAGTATACATGGGGATACCCCGAACGGCCCTCTAAAACGACCGGAAAACCACCGGTTAACCGCAGTCGTTCAGAATCAAATAGCCGAGTTTGGCGCGGCGGTTATTCGCGCGCGGCAGCGGCGCTTCGGCGTAGCGGGTCGCTAGGCTGGCGGGAACGGTGAAGCCGAGTTTTTGCTTGGCCAGCGCCACCACTACGGCGCGGGTGTTCTTGTGCGCCCACGGACTCTCGTTCCACACCAGCAGGCATTTGCCGCGCTCGCGTTTCCAGACCGGCGTGAAATAGGCGTAGCGGCGGCTGATGATTCGCGAGTCGGGAAAATAGCGGCGCAGGTTGCCGCCGATCTGGTTGGGCAGGTCGTTGGCTAGAATCGTTCCGTGCGTGAAGCCGTCCTTCTTGATTTGCTCGGCCAAGGCGGCATAGGGGAAGAAGAAGTTGCACTTCTTGCAGTAATTCGGCGCGGTGAGCGCGCGCGCGGTGAGCGCGATCACGACACAAACGGCAAGCGCGGCAAGCAGGACCGCAAAACGTTCGAGCGAAACGCGCCCCGGCATGACCGCCCGAACGCGCAGCAGGGCATAAATCGAGAACGGCAACAAGGGCATCATCCAATGATTGCGGATGCCCATAAGGCCGAAGGCGAGGATTCCGGCAACGACCAGAACGCCGAATGCGAGGAAATAAATCTCGAAGAACCGGCGGCTCTCGGCCGTTTCGGGGGCGCGTTCCCCGAGCGGGGCGAACGCGCGGCGGAAGAACAAAAGATATAAAAGCCAAAGCGGCGAAAGAAACAGCACCGCGCCGCTCGCCGCGTCGAACAGGCCCTTGCCCGCGCGCACGAAGAACGAGCCGGCGCCGCCGGCGAGGTCCATGTATTCCGGCGTGGTCTTGATGCCGGTCGGATTGTCGAGAAGCCAAGCGGCATGCGGGGCGATCAGGGCGGCGGCGAT
>JAVJPD010000755.1:0-3290 GCA_040216475.1 Rhodospirillales bacterium | reverse complement strand
CCCTTCCTGCCATTTATGCCGGTAAACGTATTTCGGCTGCGTCACGAACGCTTCGACTTCGTCGATGAGCTTTTGCGAGTCCTCCTCGCTGAGATCGCCGATCTTGGAAACGATGTGCTTGACGATATAAACGGCCTTTTTACCGGTGACGGGGTGCGTGATGATGCATGGATGTTCGACCGGCGGCACGTGCGAAACCTGTTCCGGCGTCAGCGGCGGGCGCTCGGGGTACAAAATATTGTAGTGATAGTTGCGGTCATGAATGGCCGTTTTGCCTTCAAGTTTCTTCTTCAGGCTCTCCGGCATGTCTTCATAAGCGGCATACATGTCCGCAATGAGGGTATCGGCGCCGACCGGCGGGCAAATCTTGCCGTAAACGATCGTCGCCAGCGCCGTCTCTTTCATGTAGGAAATATCCGTATGCCAGTACCGGCCGCCCTTGAAGGTGCCGATCAACTTGCCTTCTTTCTTTAGGTTCGACAGCACCCGCACTTCGGGATAATCCGGAAAGGTGTGCTCCGCCAGATGATGAATATCGAGTTCGCCGAAAAGACCGCTGAACCGGCTGAACGTGGCCGGCGTCAGGTCCTGGCCGCGAAACACGAGCGCGGAATGGTCGTGAAAGGCATCGACGAGCGACCCGGCCAAGTCCTCGGCAATCGGCCCGGACAGGTCAACGCCCTTAATCTCCGCGCCGAAGGTTTGAGCAACCGGCACGATTTCAAGGGTCACCGCATTTTCTGCAGTCATAACCATCATAGCCTATCTTCTCCTTTGGATATCCGACACAATCGAAAACCATGCCCGGGCGCCGAGCCGGCAACCACCGGCACCCCGTGACAAAACGCCTTACAAGCCTGTTATATAGGGTTTGCGGCGATATCAGCCAAAGCCGTAATGATGGCTGCATGCTAGGCAAAGCCCGGCGAGGAATCAACTCATTATAGAGCCGACGGTTTATTCTACGCACCGTTCCGATATAAAATTTAAGGACGGAACGGACCGTCAAACAACCGACATCAACAACGCCGCGACAGGATTTCGGCCCACGGCCGAAATTCCTCAATAACGCCCTGATAAACTTTACGTTTAAAGGGAATGATCAGGTTAGGCAGATCATCGATGCCGACCCATTTCCAGGCGCTGAATTCAACATGTTTCGAGGCCCGAAGATCGACATCCCGATCCGCGCCGGTGAACCGCAGCGCGAACCATTTCTGCTTCTGGCCGCGATACCGCCCGCCCCAGGTTTTACCGATCAAATCGTCCGGCAGGTCGTAAACATGCCAATCCGCGCTTTCGGCGAGAATCTCGAAGTTGTCGGTACCGATCTCCTCCCGGCATTCGCGCCGTATCGCCTCGCGGGCCCCTTCGCCCGGATCGATGCCGCCCTGGGGCATTTGCCAGGCACTGTCTTGCGCCGGGACGCCCGCCCGCCGGCCGACGAACACCAGGCCGTCGGCATTGAACAGCATCGCGCCGACGCAGGACCGATACGGCAGATCATGGCTTTTCATCGGAATGCAACGACGGCGCTATTGTATGAACTGGACATCGGCCAGCGCCGAGATCGGCGCCAAAACGAGTTTCTTTGCCGGCAATGTTTTGGCCCAGTTGACGAGGCGTTCCAGGACGATGGGATACGGCGCGGAAATCGCGATGGCCGCCGCCCGTTCGCGGGCGATTACTTCGAGACGGGCCAACTGTTCGTCGATGGCGGCCGGCGATAGCCGCGCATCCAAAGACAAGTCCGTCATGGCCCGCGGAACCCCGATGGCCGTCGCGAGCTTCGGCCCCACCGTCTGCTTGGTCGCACCGTTATCGACAAACATCAACCCCCGCGACTTCAGGGTCTCCAGAACGGGCCGCAGCTTTTCCGTGTCCTTGCTGAAAAGCGAGCCCATGTAGCCGACGACGCCGACATAGCCTCCCATCCTTGCCAACACGATGCTCAAACGTTCAAGGTTTTGCTTCAGGGGTGCTTCGGACAACAAGGCGTAGGGCCCCGGGTCCTCGGCGGGAAACGTCGCCGATTCCATCGGCAGGGACAACAATACCTCATGGCCCATGCGCCGCGCGATCGCGGCCCAATCGTCGAGTACCTGGGCATAGGGCGTGAACGCCAGCGTCACGGGTCCGGGCAATTTCGAAATCGCCGCTTCGGTCGCGGCGCGGCTCAAGCCCATGCCCGTGATGATGATCGCGATCCGCGGCCGCGCGTCCTTCCCGTCGAAGGATCGCGCATATATTTTCCATGGCTTTTGGCCATTCGGCCCGACTTTCGGCAGGATTCCGTTTTTGGTCTGTTCGGTCAGACTCGGATCGACTTGTTCGAGAACGGGTTTGCTCGGAGGCAGATCCGAAAGTTTGGAAAATGCCGCCAAGGTCACCGAGGGCACGATCACGCCGGCGGTCGGCGCGACCGTCGGCATCGCCTTCAGGGGCTGGGCCCCCGCCACGGCGCCGGCCCCAGAGCCGGCCCCCGGGGCCTTGCCCAAAGGCGGCGTCAGCATGCTGCCCGTACCGCCGCGGGGCGGCATTTCCATCACCACCCGGGGCACGCCGGACGGCCCCGGCGGCAATGCCGCTTTATCACCGCCGCCGGAAGACGAGAATAAGAACCAGCCGCCGCCGCCGAGAATGGCCAAGCCCGCGACCGAGGCCGCCGCGATGAGAATCAGGCCCTTCTTCTTCGCGCCGCCCTCCTCATCGTCATCGGATTCGAAGTTGTCGCCGAAGTCGAGCTTATCGACGTCGAGCTTATACTCTTCGCCGATCAGCTCCTCGTCTTCGTCGGTTTCAGCGGTTCCGTCGGCACCGGGCTCGCCATTGGCGTCGTCTGCCGCCGGCTCGACATCATCCTCCGGGCCCTCGCCGGCCCGGTCGTCGTCGCTATCCGTTTCTTTCTCCGCCATGACCCCGTCTATTCAGCCGTTCGCGCCGACCGGCGACGAACCGCTCAGTTGATCTTCGGGCGGTCCTGATGCGAAAGAATCGAGAGCCCCCGCAACAGATCGAGCGCACGAGACAACTGGTAATCCTGCGCTGTTCCTTTAGCGGCATCGTCTTTCTTCGCGCCGGTGCCGGGTGCGGGTTTATCCGCCGGTTGCTGCTTCGGCTCTTCCTTCTTATTGCCTTGCTCGAGCGCGCCGGGCAGATCCGCTTCCCGGCTTCGCCTCTGCGCCGCCATCGTTTCGACTTTCGCCGGCTCGACCTTGATATCGGGCTCGATGCCGACTTTCTGGATCGAACGGCCCGACGGCGTGTAATACAACGCCGTCGTCAGGCGC
>JAVJPD010000754.1:0-1646 GCA_040216475.1 Rhodospirillales bacterium | reverse complement strand
GGCCAAGGCCGCCATCGTCGGCGCCGACGAGCGCGAGTCCGGACAACGGGCATTGTTGAACCTGGGCCACACCTTCGCCCATGCCTTCGAGACCGAAAGCGGCTACTCCGACAAACTGCTGCACGGCGAGGCGGTCGCCATCGGCATGATGATGGCGTTCGACCTGTCGACCCGTCTCGGGCTTTGCCCGGCCGGGGACACCCAGCGCGTCGGCGCCCATTTGGCGGCGACCGGGCTGCCGCACGCCCTGAACGGCATCGCGGACGCATCCTGGACCTCCGAACGCCTGCTCGACCACATGGGCCAGGATAAGAAGGTCCGCGCGGGTAAATTGACGTTCATCCTCACCGAGGGCATCGGCAAATCCTTCATCCGTCACGACGTAACCCCCGATCCGGTCCGCAGCCTGCTCGAAGACGCTCTCGAAGCATCGGCCGCGTCCTAGGCGTCGAAATACGGAGCCCTGCCCATGCGGCGCATTCCCTCATCCCCGACTGAACCGATCAACCCGTAAGGCATGCCATGGAAGCCTATTATATTTTCGCCATTCTGATTTTGCTCATCATGTCCGCGTTCTTCTCCGGCTCCGAAACCGCCCTGACGGCGGCGTCGCGGCCGCTGCTGCACCAGCAGGCACAAAACGGCAACGAGCGCGCCCAACTGGTGAACGAACTGCAAGTGCGCCGCGGCCGCATGATCAGCACCATCCTGCTCGGCAACAACCTGGTGAACATTTTGGCGTCGGCCTTGGCGACGAGTTTGTTCTTTTCCTATTTCGGCGAAGTCGGCGTGGCCTATGCGACCGTGACCATGACCGCCTTGGTGCTGATCTTTTCGGAAATTCTGCCCAAGACGTATGCCATCAGGGACGCGACCCGGCTCGCCCTCACGGTCGCGCCGCTCATCAATATCCTGATGACCGTGCTCGCGCCGGTCACGCACACCATCAACGCGTTCACGCACGTTATCTTTAAAGTTTTCGGCATCAACACGCAGGCCGACGACGCCCTCGGATCGGCCGACGATATCCTGCGCGGCGCCATCGAACTGCGCACGGCGGAAACCACGGTCGAGAGCGTCGCGCACGAACGGGCCATGCTGCACAGCGTGCTCGACCTGAACCAATTGGAAGTCGGCGAGATCATGGTTCATCGCAAAAACGCGATCATGCTCGATGCCGACTTGCCCATCCGCGATATCATCGCCGGCATCCTCGACAGCCCGTACACGCGCATTCCTCTGTGGCAGGGCGATCAGGACAACATCATCGGCTTGGTACACGCCAAGGGCCTGTTCAAGGCGCTGTGGAACGCGGATAACGATTACGCCGCCATCAACATCACCGAACTCGCCGCGCCGCCCTGGTTCGTGCCCGATTCGACGTCGCTGCTCGATCAATTGCACGCGTTCCTGGAACGGCGCGAACATTTCGCCCTTGTCGTCGACGAATACGGCTCCTTCATGGGGATCGTGACGCTTGAGGACATTCTCGAGGAGATCGTCGGCGAAATTTCCGACGAGCACGATATCGCCGCGTCCGGCATCCGCCCGCAGCCCGACGGCAGTTATTTGGTGCAGGGCGGCATAACGATCCGCGATCTCAACCGGGAACTCGACTGGAACCTGCCCGACGAGGAAGCGGCGAC
>JAVJPD010000753.1:0-2296 GCA_040216475.1 Rhodospirillales bacterium | reverse complement strand
ATCGCCGGGCCGGTTCGAGCCGGCTTCGGTTTCATTCTGGCAGCATCGGTACTTTAGCGGTTTTCCCGGGCGGCTTCACCTAATTCCTTGAGATACGGATATAATTTGCCCAGTATCCCAGTTCGGTCCGGGCGCGCTGTCGTCATGGATCGCGGCTTCGAGGTTGAAATGCCCACACGACGGAATGCAACCGGAACGATCAAGACGCCGCCGGTGATCGGCCATCGCGGCGCCGCCGGACATGCGCCGGAGAACACCTTGGCCGGCATCCGCAAGGCAGCGGCCTTGGGGGTTCGTTGGGTCGAGTTCGATGTGCGGCTTACCAGAGACGACCATCCCATCCTGTTTCACGATGAGACATTGCAACGAACGACGAACGGCCGCGGCCGCATCTCCGATCTCGATTGGGACGATATCGGCCGGCTCGATGCGGGCGGCTGGTTCGGCCCGGATTATGCCGGCGAGCGTATTCCGACCCTGGAGGAAGCCGCCGCCTTATTGGCGTCGCTGGACCTCGGCGCCAACGTCGAAATCAAGGCGTCTCCCGGCCGGGAAATCGAATCGGGGCACATCATTACCGCGCTGCTTCAGGATGTTTGGCCGAAGGCCCGCCCGCTGCCGTTGATCTCGAGTTTTCAGCGCGATACGGTGGCGGCGGCGCTGGCCGAGGCGCCGGAAATACCGCGCGCGTTGATCGCCGGTAAGGTGCCGCCGGATTGGCCGGAAATTCTTTCGAATTTGGCGTGCGAAGGCCTGCATTGCCGGCACGACGCCTTGACGGCCAAGCAAGCCGATGCGGTGATATCGGCGGGGTTTTCTTTGCGCTGCTATACGGTTAATAACGACGCGCTGGCCCGGCCTCTTTTTGCCTGGGGAGTCGAGTCCGTTTTCACCGATTTTCCCGACCGTATCCGGGCGGGCTGAATTCCGATAACCGTAAATCGATCACGAGGGATATTTCATGGCGACGATTGCCGAGCTTTACGAGGGCCGTTTCGGACTGCCCCCCGAAAATTCGCTTGATGAAGAGGCGGCGGGCACGATCGAGGCGTTGTTGACGCGGCGGTCGTTCCGCCGTTACCGGCCGGACCCGGTGCCCGACGACGTTCTCGAGACGCTTTTGGCATGCGCCCAGTCGGCGCCGACGAAATCCGATCTGCAGCAATATTCCATTATGGCGCTCAAGGACGAGGATCTGCGCCAAGCGGTGTACGAATTGAATCCGAAAACCTTGTGGTTCGCGCAGGCGCCGGTCGCCCTGGTGTTCTGCGGCGACATGCGCCGCGGGCAGCGCGCGGCGGCCTGGAAGGGCTATGATTATGCGAACAATACGGTCGATACATTCATGAATGCCGCCGTCGATGCGGCATTGGCGATGATGAGTTTCACCGCCGCCGCCGAGTCGATCGGCCTGGGATGCTGTTGCATCAGCAACGTGCGAACCCGCGTGCAGGAAATCTCCGATCTCTTGAAGTTACCCGAAGGCGTTTATCCCGTTGCCGGCTTGGCGGCCGGTTGGCCGGAAGGCGACGCGATCCTGTCGATGCGCCTGCCGCCGGCCGTCGTGATTCACGAAGACCGTTACGATGATTCGGATTTGGAGACGGCGCTGTCGGCCTACGATGCCCGACGCAACGCGCGTCGGCCGATGGCGCCCGATCGGCAGATGCACAAGGACAAGTACGGCATTTCGGAAAATTACGGCTGGTCGGAGAATGCCGCGCGGCGTTTGTCCATACAGGAGCGCGAGGGCTTCACGCCGTATTTGAGGGGTCAGGGCTTCGCCTTGAAATGACCGCGCCTATCGTGCGCCGTCGCCCAGCATGTCCGCGAGCATGGCGTTGAAGGTTTCGGCGGCTTCGTACATGAGCCAGTGACCGGCCTTGGGAACGATGCGTACGTCGGCATTCGGTTGGATGCTGCGGAGATAGTCCCGGCGCTCGCCGGTATGGTTTTTAGCGTAGACGTCGTATTCGCCCCAGATGCCTTTCAAGGCGGCTTTGACGTGCGGCAGGGCCGGGACCAGATTGTCGAAGCGGTGACTGAGGAGCCGGTTTCTGAAACGGGCGCGGACGGTATTTTCCGATTGCAGGTAGACGGCGAAGTCGTCGATGTTTTCGGGTTCTCCGAACATCATCACCGATAGATTATGACGGTTCGCGGCCCGGCGCTCCTCTTCCGTTTCCGCTTTACGCCAGTTAATGAGGCCTTGCGGCTCGTTGCGGGTGAGCGCCATGCCGCCGGAACTGATGAGAATACAGGTGCGCACGCGCTCGCCGTGAAAGTGCGCGGCATG
>JAVJPD010000752.1:0-2374 GCA_040216475.1 Rhodospirillales bacterium | reverse complement strand
AAGGCCGACCTTGCGGCGAATTTGGGTAAGACGAGCGCTTCCGACGTTTGGGCATCGTTCGGCTTCGCTTCGATCGCGTGCAGGTCGAGTACGCCTGCATATCCGCTTTTGTCGTCCCAGCCGGCCTTCAGCGATCCCGACATGGTGAGGTCATACCCCTTCACGGTAACCCTGAACGCGCCGTCATGCATCACGACGGCGGGCAGAACGCGGATGATCGCGCCGATCTTTTCGTCCGAAAGCGGTTCGCTCGACCCGCCCGACGTCATGAGGCGCCGCGGCAAGAGACCGGCGGCATCCGCCATCACGCCCCTCAACGACAGCTTCGCAACCGGCCGCGTGAACAGATGCGCGGCATCGAAGGCGATGTCCGCCTCTTTGACTCTCAATTCCTTGCCGATTGCGATATCGGTCAATACCAACCGGGAAAAGGTCGCGTGCGTAACCGTGAAACGGGCGCCGTCGATTCCCGCGGTCTCGAGGCCATACCGCAACGCCGCCTGTGCCAGCGGCAGGCGCCAATAAACGGCGGCGCCCACGAAAACGAATACGAAAACGAATACAATGGCGGCCGCGATGAACAGTTTACGCATGATGAGCCATCTCTCGGATCGGCGGCGCGCGCCGCCGTGCGAGAGTCAATCGAAAAACGCCAGCGCGCGCACCTCGATGCTCTCGCGAAACGGCGCGTCGGACGGACTGGCCGGATCGTCGAACGCGGTATGCGCGGTAAACCGCGCCGGCGCGCTTTTGTCGGAATCGTATACCTTGAAGATCAAGGCCTCGGCAGGCGTCATCTTCGGAAAATAATACCACACGTGTCCCGGATCATAGGCGATGTGATAGGTATAAGCGATCCGGTTCGGATACCGCCGCTGAACCGTGATGCAATTCGCCGCTCCGATCGTGCGCGCATCGCTGACGGCCAACGGCTCCGACAGGACCGGCCCCCGGGTCGGACGCCACACCTGAATGATCATGAAGCGTTTTTTAAGCCGCGCTTCGGCTTCCGCGGGCGGCAGCAAATCGCGTACCCGTTGCGGCGCGGAGTCCTCGGTATAATCGTTATGCACGCGCTTGACCGGCTCGCGCAGGACCTTTTCCTTGCGGGTCGGCTCGTCGGCGCAGCGGATCGTATGATCGAAAATCACGACCTTGGCCGCGCCCGTGTATGCCTCGATCAGATTTTCGATCTCGGGAAAGTAGATCGAGGATACTTCATCGGGATCGTAAAAATTACGGACCGCCGATCCGCCTTCGACAAAGGCGAAGCCGTGCGTTTCGAGATCGAAACTCGATTTGACCGGACGGCCGTCGCGCACGATCACCGTCCGCTCCTCGTAGGTGCCCGGCCGCGTCCGGATTTCCTCGGTTTCGGTGATATCGTGGATCGGCGCGACGCCGTTATCGACGATATAGTTCAACCGCGCCTTGACGGTCGCGGACTCATGCTGTGGCGTATCGGGCGAGCTCATGGCGCGGCTCCTCGGCGATCAGCCTTATACCGGGCTGACCGGCGGCAAATCCTCCTCGAGGATCGAGATCATCAAGGAATACGAGATTTCGCCATCGTCTTCGTCGCGATGCAGCACGCCGATGAATTCGTCCGCGATACGCACTTCGATCGGCGCCTTCGGCTTGGACGGCGGATCGACGACGATCCGGTTATTGGAAAAGGTTCGGCGGAGGTAGTCCTGAACTCGCGAGATTTCGTTTGGTGACATTCAACTTCTTCCGTTTTGTCGTGAAAAAATCATCATACACGCTCGCGCCGCCCGGTCCCAGGCCGGATTCCCCCGGAATTGCCCGGAATTGCCCGGAATTGATCAAAATTTGCCCGAGTTCACCGGGGTTTGCCGAGTGCTTGGAAAATCCGAAAACCGACTCAATGATCGGACGGCGCCAGGAAACGCTCACCGAGGCCGGTATCGTAGGCGACCCCAGCCGCCGTCAGGGTGACGGTCATGGGATCATCGGTGCGCACCAGCCCCTTGCGGGCCAGCGCCGTCCACACGGCGGGATTGGCGAAGCCGCTGGCATCCCGTGCCGACACGGTGAATTGCCCGACATGAATATGATCGCCGTGCGCATGCGGCAGGCTGAGGAGCGTCACCTCGCCCGTGGTTTCGTCCTTGCGCGCGACGTCCGGATCGCGCGCCAGTACCTGTGCCAACGCCAAGGTGCGCAACTGCAGCTTATTCAGTTTCAGCAGGTTTTTCTTCGGGGGCATTTTGTTTTCCGATCCCAGGCCACTATTCAGCCCGGATAAGTCAGCCATATTCCGCCCGATATGACAAGACTGGGGATGACAAGTCTGGAAAAAATCCCGCCGATGGGCAACCTTAATCGGCATAAGATCGGATCATGATTGATC
>JAVJPD010000751.1:0-1880 GCA_040216475.1 Rhodospirillales bacterium | reverse complement strand
CAGCGCCCGCGGCGTCGCTTCGGGCGCGTCGCCGCCGGGCTGCGACAAGCCGAAACCGGCGGAGACGAGCGCGGTGCCCGGCACCCAGCGCCGGAAAATCAACCGCATCCCCTTGCCCGTAACCACGGGCAGCGCGCAGACGTAACCGCCGCCGTGCAGACGCTCGAGAACCGGACGGATGTCGATTTCCTCGCCGATCGGCCAAAACCCGGAAACCGCCGCGCCGACGGGCAGCGATAGGTTTTTCCGGATCAGCGCCTCGGCGCGCTCGCACACGGCCGCGCCCGCGCCGGCACGGCGCTCGGGGCCGAGGGCACGGCGAACGTCCTTAAGCCGCTCGCGCCATGCGGCCTTTTCCCGATCGATCGACGTGGAAGCTGGTGAAGACGTTGACATAGGCGCGAGATCATAGCGGCCAAAACCGCTTTGCGGAAGAAGCGCTTCTTTAAAGGCAAAGATAATGAAACGGGCCGCCGGACCGTTGGCATATGTATCCTCTGCGGCCTGCGTAATGCAGGTGGGCACCATATACCGAACCCACGAGTCCGGCAGGGACAGCTCCCGAGAGATTTACATTGGCCCCAGGGATATCGAGCCGGACGCATCCGGCAGCACCGCACCTATATACTTAGGTCTGTTCGAGGGCCGCCGCAACATGTTCGATGCGCCGGGCATAATCGGCGATGTTTTTCTGATGCCCCTTGAGGATATCGGGGCCGTCATCCGCCCCCGAGCGCGATGACTCGAGTTCGGCATAGGCGTCCGACAATTCGTCGGCGACCAGCAAGCTCACCATGACGAGCAACCGGGAGTGATCGACCTGTCCGACCGCCGCAACGAGTTCTCTAATTCTATTGTCGACATAAGATGCCAATCGGGAAAGATGCGCTTCCTGCCCATCGTCACAAGCGATCGGATACTTGCGTCCGTTTATCGTGACCGAAACCTGCGCCATACCTTCAAACCTCCAGCACTGACTTGAGACGATGAATCACACCGTCGAGTCGCTCGGATACCGCTTCGTTCACCTCCCGCAACGTCTTATTTTCTTCTTGCAGCGTTTTCACCGCCGCCGAGGCCGCGCCGTTCGACGCCGTTTTCTCGGCAAGGGTTTGCTGTGCCGCTTCCAAACGGCTGACCGCCTCGCCGAGCAGTTCCCATGACTCGCTCAACGGTGACGGTTTCGTCACATTCTTTTCCGCCATCGGTTGTGATCCATCATTTGAGTCCCCAGGGTCCGATGGCGGCAGGATATGACTACCGCGCGAACGGCGTCAACCGACCCCCTTGGGACGATCATCATACGGGTAATGCCGGGTCGGGCGAAATTATCCATTGGGATTAATCGGTTACGGGCATTTTATGTGTCCGGGGCATGCCCCCGCCGAGGCCCCGCCCGTTCGGGCGCGGTCGCGAAGCCGTCATAATCCCCGCTATTCCCGGCAAAATGGCGCCGGAAGGGATTGTCGTTCGCCGCGCCGGGTGGTAGTTCCCTATTATCTTTATTGTCTTTATGCGTTCCGGGCCCGGCCCGGATCGTGGAAAACCCAGCACTGGAGGACGGAGAGAAGCATGACGGTTCGCGTTGCGATTAACGGATTTGGCCGTATCGGCCGCTTGGCGCTTCGGGCGATCATCGAATCGGGCCGGAAGGACATCGAGGTCGTCGGCATCAACGACCTCGGCCCGGTGGATGCCAACGCGCATCTTCTGAAATACGACACGGTCCACGGTGTTCTTGCGAATGACGTGAAGGTCAACGGCGACACCATCGACGCCGGCATGGGCCCGATGAAAGTGTCGGCGGAGCGCGATCCGACCAAACTGCCGTGGGGCGATCTCGGCGTCGACATCGTGTACGAATGCACCGGCATCTTCAC
>JAVJPD010000750.1:0-6628 GCA_040216475.1 Rhodospirillales bacterium | reverse complement strand
GCCCGCACGGCCGTCAAGATCGCCGGCGATTTTTCGCGCGACGCCCTCAACGACACGGAAAGGAAACTCGCCGAGGACATCTTCCGGCTGATGGCGAAGGATGCCGAAGTGCAAGTCCGCGAGGCGCTGTCGCAGCACCTGAAGAACCACCCCGGCCTGCCCCACGACGTCGCGCTGGCCTTGGCCAGGGACGTCGATTCCGTCTCCCTGCCGGTCCTCGAGTTCTCGAGCGTGCTGACCGAGGAAGACCTGATCATGATCGTCCGGGACCGCTCGGAGGAAAAACAAACGGCCATCGCCAAGCGCCCCGAGCTCTCGATTCCCGTATCGAGCGCCCTGGTCGACAACGGCAGCGAAACCGTGGTCACCGCCTTGATGGCGAACGAGACCGCGGAGATCGCCGATGCGGCCTTCGAGAAGGCCATCGATGCCTTCGGCGATAGCCCGGACGTTCAGGAGGCCCTGGTCGAGCGCATGATCCTGCCGGTGACGGTCATGGAACGGCTGATGACCATCGTCGCCGACAGCCTGAAAGAACGCCTGGCGCAACGCCACGACCTGGCCGAGGACACCCTGGCCGACATGCTGCTGCAAAGCCGCGAGCGCGCCGTCATGTCCCTGAGCGGCCGTTCCTCGCACGAACAGCTCCTGGCGCTTGTCCGCCATCTGCACCGCAACGGCCGCCTGACGCCGTCGCTCATCGTGCGCAGCTTGTGCATGGGCGACGTGAACTTCTTCGAGGCCGCCCTGGCCGAAATGACCCGGCTTTCCTTGGCGGACGTGCACGGGCTTATGCACGATTCGGGCGAATCCGGCGTATCAAGCCTTTACGAGAAAGCCGGCCTGCCGGCGGCCCACCTGCCCGCGGTCAACGCCGCCTTGAGCGTGATCCGCGAGACCGGTTACGACGGCGGCGAGGATGACATCGAGCGGTTCGCACGCCGCATGATCGAGCGCGTGCTGACCCAGCACGGCGAGGAACTCGGCGTCACGTTCGATGCCGAGGATATGGCTTATCTGCTTCGCAAAATGGGGCAACTGCCCGCCAACCGCCTCGGCCGAGCCGTATGAGCACGGGGCGCCGTTTACGCTTGATCGTCGATTTCGGTTAGAACGGGGCGGAAATTGGTGGGCCTGCAAGGACTCGAACCTTGGACCCGCTGATTAAGAGTCAGCTGCTCTACCACCTGAGCTACAGGCCCCACCGAGGAATGCATCGAAAATGCCCCCGGGGTATAGCAAAGCCCGGCAGGCTTGTCGATACGCCAAGCGCCCGGCGCGCCGTGAAATCCCGATCGCTAAATTCTTGAAAAATCGCGATAAATCGGCGGCAATCCGGCACCCGGCGCGGATCACGGCCCGATCTACAAATCCTCGCCGGCGCTGCGCCGGCCGATCACCACGTCGCGGTGCACGTGCACCGATAAAAGCAGCCCGAAGCCGAACAGCACGGTGATCATCGCCGTGCCGCCGTAGGAGATCAGCGGCAGCGGCACGCCGACCACCGGGATCAGACCGGTCACCATCGCGATATTGATGAACACATACAGAAAGAAGGTCGTCGTAATGCCGAGGCCGACCAGGCGGCCGAACTGGTTGCGGCTGCCGAGCGAAATGGCGAAGCCGTAGATCAGCAGAATCAGGTACAACACGATCAGCGTGACCCCGCCGACCATTCCGGTTTCCTCCGCCAGCATGGTGAAGATGAAGTCGGTCTGCTTCTCGGGCAGGAAGTTGAGATGGCTCTGGGTGCCCTGCAGGAAGCCCTTGCCGAACAAGCCGCCCGAACCGAGCGCAATCTTGGACTGAATGATATGATAGCCGCCGCCCAAGGGATCGTTCTCGGGGTTGAGGAACGTCAGCACCCTTTTGCGCTGATAGTCGTGCAGGAACTGCCACGCTACCGGCATGGTTAGGATACCGGCCATGCCGGTGGCGGCGAACAGAGCGAAGCGCACACCGGCCAGCCAGAACAGCGCGGCGCCCGCGAGCATCAGCATGCCCGCCGTGCCGAGATCGGGCTGGCGCAATACCAGCGCCGCCGGCACCACGATGATCAGAACCGGCGGGATCAAATAAAATAAGCGGCCGACGTCGTCGACGCTGGCGCCGTGGAAATATCGCGCCAACGCTAGCACCATCGCGATCTTCATGATTTCGGACGGCTGCAGGTTGATGATGCCGAGATCGATCCAGCGCTGCGCGCCCATGCCGATGGTGCCGCCGAATTCAACCGCGATCAGCAAAACGAGGATGATCGCGTAAAGCGCATAGGCGTAGCGCAGCCAGAGCCGGATATCCGTGAGCGCCACCGTCAGCATCACGGCTAAACCAATGCCGAAACGGATCATTTGCCGGTATGCCCAGGGATCGACCTTGCCGTTGGAGGCCGAATACAGCATCGCGAAACCGGCGCTCGCGATCAGACAGACCAGCAGCACGAACAGCCATTGGATCTGCCACAGCTTCTGGCCCAGGGTCCTTTCGGTGCGGTTGAGGCCGAGATCCATGATCAGCCCTCTCCGCCCGCGTTGGTGTTATGAATCGGCGACGGGGATGGAGATGCAGCTGGGAGCGGCGAAACCCCGGCCGTCGTGGTGTGGTGGCCGATGCCGGGCCGCGCCGACTTGCGCCGTTGCGCCTCGAGCAGGATATCGCGGGCGATCGGCGCCGCCGCCTTGGAGCCGCCGCCGCCGTGCTCGATGACCACGGCGACCGCGTAGCGGGGATTGTCCACCGGCGCGAAGCCGACGAACAGCGCATGATCGCGCACCTCCCACGGCAAGTCTTCGTTTTTGCGCACGCCCTGCTCGCGCTCGGCCTTCGAAATCCGGCGCACCTGCACGGTGCCGGTCTTGCCGCCCATGGCGAATTCCTCGGGGCGGATGCGCGAGCGGAACGCCGTGCCGCCGGGTTCGTTGACGACCCGCGCCATCGCCTGGCGGATGATGTTCAGGTTTTGCGCCGATACGCCGATGCCCGGAAATTCGGCTTGCGACACCGGCGCCAACGCGTCGGAATACGCAACCGCCCGGGTCAGGCGCGGCGTGACCGCGAAACCGCCGTTGGCAAGGCGCGCCGTCATCACCGCGAGCTGCAGGGGAGTCGCCAGCATGAAACCCTGGCCGATCCCCGCGATCAACGTCTCGCCCTGCTGCCAAGGCGTGCCGGTCGCGGTGCGCTTCCAGGATCGGGTCGGCATCAACCCTTTCAACTCGCCCGGCAGATCGACCTTCAGCATCTGCCCCATACCGAGCTTCTTGGCCATTGCCGAAATCCGGTCGATGCCGGTCCGCTTCGCCACTTCGTAGAAATAGACATCGCACGACCGGGTGATCGCCTGCACCAGATCGAGGGTGCCGTGGCCGCCTTTTTTCCAACAGTGAAATTTTGCGTCGCCGAGCCTCACGGAGCCGGAACAATGAAAATGCGTGCCCGGCGTGATGACGCCCTTTTCCAACGCCGCCAACGCGACCGCCATCTTGAAGGTCGAGCCCGGCGGATACTGGCCGCTGATCGCCTTGTTCGTCAGCGGCGCGCGCGGGTTGGTGATCAGCGACTTCCATTCGTCCGCGGCCAAGCCGCGATTGAAGGCGTTCGGATCGTAAGCGGGCGTCGACACCAACGCCAGGATATCGCCGTTGTGCACGTCGAGCACGACCGCCGACGCGCTTTCCTCGCCGAGACGTTTGCTGACGAAATTCTGCAGGCCCAGATCGACCGTCAGAGCGATCTCGGCGCCGGATTGGCCTTCCTGGCGCGACAGTTCGCGGATGATCCGCCCGACCGCGTTGACCTCGACCTGCAGGCTGCCGCTCGCGCCGCGCAAGGCCAGATCGTGGGTTTTTTCGATGCCGGACTTGCCGATGCGGAATCCCGGCAATTGCAGCAGCGGCTCGTCGCTCGCCTCTTTTTCCGACACGGCCGCGACGTATCCCAGAACATGGGCCACGCTTTCACCATGCGGGTAATACCGGCTTTGCCCCACGTCGATCATGATGCCGGGCAGGTCCGGCGTGTTGACCTCGATCCAAGCGACCTCCTCCCAGCTCAGGTTTTCCCGGACCGTTACCGGCACGAAACTGCGCTTACGCCGGATTTCGCGCAGGATGCGCCGGCGGTCGCCCTCGCTCAACGGAATCATCCTGCTCAACTGATCGAGGGTGCCGTCGATATCGTGGGTGTTTTCCGAGATCAAAACCACCCGGTAATTCTGCCGGTTGATGGCAAGCGGCTTGCCGAACCGGTCCACGATGCGGCCGCGCGGCGGCGGCAGCAACCGGAGGCTGATCCGGTTCTCGTCCGCCAGGGTGGCGTAACGCTCCGCTTCGACGACCTGCAGGTAATAAAGCCGGCCGGCAAGCGCCGAAAGAAGCGCGAACTTTCCGCCGCCCAGCAACGCCGCCCGCCGGGTCAGCAGCTTTTGACGATCGGTATCGCCCAACATGGTCCTACTCGATGCTTAGAAACGCCTGTTGCCAGCGCAGGAAAAACCAACAAATGACCGGATACAAGCCCAGAGTCACAAGATATTGGAAAACCAAGGCTTGTCCATCGACAAACGTCACGCTGACGACGGAAACCATCATCCAGCCGGCCAGCATCGCCAACGCGGCGATGACGGCGAACCCCAGCCAGACGATGAAAAACGACTTGCCGACCAGGAACCGCCGCTGGGACATAACGATCCCGTAGGCCACGAGCAGAACCATGGCATTGACGCCGAACGCGGTGCCGGCCAGGCAGTCCTGCAGGACGCCGATCACGAACACCGCGTAGGCCGGCAGCAGGCTGGGATAAAAGACCGTCCAGTGATAGACGGCAATCAGCGCCAACAGCGGCGCGACACGGGCAAACCCGGGCACGTGCATGGGCACGACGCTGAGGATCACGAAAGCGAGCGTCAGGCCGAACGGCGTGAGATAGCGCGCCCAGAGATCCAAGCGTTGCCATAGCGTCGTCTTCATGGGGCCGTCTCGCCCGCCCGTTCCGCTTTTTTGGGCCGGCGCAAAATGCCGTCGAGCTTGTAGTTGACGATCTGCACGTATTCCAGGGCATTGCGCTTGGCGAACGGTTGTACCGTGATGCCCCCGTCGCCCACGTTGGCGACCACGCCGATCGGAATGCCCGGCGGGAAAACGCCGGCATGGCCCGACGTGACAATCCGATCGCCCTGCGGCACGCGGGCATTCGGCGGCAGATGGATCAGCCGCGGCTGATCGGTGTTGTTGCCGGCCAAAATCGCCCGTGTGCGGGTCGATTCGACCAGAACGGGAATGCGCGAATTCAGGTCGGTCAGCAGCAACACCCGGGCGGAACGGCTGCCGACGATGGCAACCCGGCCGACCAGACCCTCGCCGGTGACGATCGCCTGGCCGTTCTCGACGCCGTCACGCTCGCCGATGTTCAAGACGATGGAATGCGCGAACGCGCCGCCGGCATCGGCGATCACCCGCGCGGTCAGATAGCTGGCCTCGGGGCCGGGCTTGAAATTCAACAGGCCCTTCAGCGCCTTGTTTTCCGCCTCCAACTTGCGCGCGACCGCCTGCCATTGCAAAAGGCGCGCGCGGTCCTCGCGCAAACGGTCGTTTTCCGCCTTCAGCGCGATCATGGCGCGGGCCTCGCCGACCATTTCCTTGGCGGAGGCGACGGGACGGGAGGCGAAATCGAGGATCGGAGCGACCGCGTCGGTGACATGGGCGCGCATGCGGTCCATGAGCAGAACGTCGGCTTTACCCAGAAGCATCAGCGCAAACGCCGCCCCGACCAGCCCCAGATACAGGAACCGTTGGGCCAAGGTGCGAATCGGCGCTTCAACGCGAAAAATCTGCCGAGGACGCTCTTTCAAGCGACTCCCCCTTATGGCTTGCCACCGGCCCGCCGCCGTTCTGGCAGTAGGCCGAATCCCAGTACAATCTCAATAATTTATTAAAATAAGCTTTAGGGGGAAAGTATACTATTCGTATTAGTACATACTTTAGTACATGCTGATCAGGACGTTTTTCAGGCGTTTCATTTCCTCGAGCGCGCGGCCCGTCCCCAACACCACGCAGGACAGCGGATCGTCCGCGATCGACACCGGCAGGCCGGTGGCGTGGCGCAGCACGAAATCGATGTTCCCCAGCAAGCCGCCGCCGCCGGTCAGCACGATGCCCTTATCGACGATATCGGCGGCCAACTCGGGGGCCGTATGCTCGAGGGCTACCTTAACCGCCTCGATGATCGCCCCGACCGGCTCGGCCAGGCTTTCGGCGATCTGGCGTTCGCTGATGATCAGCTCCTTGGGAACCCCGTTCATGAGATCGCGGCCCTTGATTTCCATGGTCCGGCCCTCGCCGTTCTCGGGCGGACAGGCCGAGCCGATCTCTTCCTTGATTCGCTCCGCGCTGCTCTCACCGACCAGCAGGTTATGATTGCGCCGGATATAGGCAATGATGGCCTCGTCCATCTTGTCGCCGCCGACCCGCACGGAACGGGAATATACGATGCCGCCGAGCGACAGCACGGCGACTTCCGTGGTGCCGCCGCCGATGTCGACGACCATGGAGCCGGTCGGTTCGGTCACCGGCAAGCCGGCGCCGATGGCGGCCGACATCGGCTCTTAGATCAACAACACGCGGCGCGGGCC
>JAVJPD010000749.1:0-7097 GCA_040216475.1 Rhodospirillales bacterium | reverse complement strand
CGGAGTGGCGCGACGGCAATTATCAATTAGCCGGCAAGGTGCCGAGCCGGGGACTGTCGATCGCGCGCATGGCGGCGCACATCACGTATCTGTCCGATGTCGCGCTGCTGCAGAAGTTCGGCCGCCGCCTGCAGGACCGCGACTCCGTGACCTACGGTTTCGATGCCGACTTTCAGGTGGAGAGTTATCTGCGCCACCAGGGCAGCACGTTCGTCGACCGTTTCGATGCGAACTCGTATCTCTACATCACCCGGGCGATGGATTACTTCGATCTCGTCGGCGAATACAAAGGTGTGTTGGCGAATGCGTTCAGAAACATCAAGACGCGATTTTGCGTGTTTTCGTTCACCAGCGACTGGCTGTATCCGACGCAGGAAAGCCGGCATATCGTGCGCGCCCTGAACGCGGCCGCGGCCAACGTCAGTTTCGTCGAGATCGAATCGGACGCCGGTCACGACGCGTTCCTGCTGGACGAGCCCGAGTTCGAAAAGCTGCTCGTCGGCTTCCTGGAGGGCACCGCCGAGCTGCACGGTTTGCCGAGAGCCGACAAATGACGATCCCGCCGCAGCAAAAGGCCATTCGCGTCGATCTGCAGATCATCGCCGATATGATCGAGCCGGACACGCGCCTGCTCGACGTCGGCTGCGGCAACGGCGTTTTGCTCGATTATCTCGTGCATTTCAAGCAGGTCGACGGCCGCGGTATCGAGTTGAGCACGGCCGGCGTGCAATCCTGTGTCAGCGCCGGGCTGTCCGTGATTCAAGGCGACGCCGATACGGACCTGGAAGCCTATCCCGACGCTGCGTTCGATTACGTCGTGTTGAGCCAGACCCTGCAAACGGTCACGTCGCCGCGGATCGTGCTCGAGCACATGCTGCGCATCGGTAAGCGGGCCATCGTATCGTTCCCGAATTTCGCCTATTGGCGCCTGCGGCTGCATCTCGCGCTGCACGGACAGATGCCGGTCAGCGATTCGCTGCCGTATCATTGGTACGACACGCCGAATATTCATCTTTGTACGATCCGGGATTTTCTCGATTTGTGCCATGAACTCGGCGTGACGGTGGAGCGCAGCATCGCCTTGAACCGGGAAGGCAACGTGCGGCGTATTCGATCGAGCCCGTTTTTGGCGAATCTGCTCGGCGTTCAAGCCGTTTTCATGTTGAAGAAATAGCCACGCGAGCTTGCCGGCGAATTACCTTGCGGCGCGGGCACGTAGGCGCGTCGCCGCCGCGTCGCCGGTTCCACGTTGCCGGCGTAAAGCTGCTTTGACGCCTCGACCAGAACGACGCCCGCGAAGGTCGAAAAAATCTTTTCGCCGACCTTCTCCCAGGCGGGCGCGGCCGCGAGAATCATGCGCGAATGCACCGGCGGGATGTATAGCGCGCTATAGGACTGCAGAGGCGTGAACAGGTTTTCGCGCAGCAAGTGGGAAATCTGGAACGGGGTATACGGCTGACCGTGGCCGAACGGTGTGCGTTCGAATCGCGCCCAGATGCCGCTGCGGTTCGGCACCACGACCAACAGGCGTCCGCTGCCCGAAAGGACCCGCCAGACTTCGCGCAACATGGGCCGTACCTGCTCGGCGCATTCGAGGGCATGAACCAGCAAAACGCGGTCCATCGACAGATCGGGAAACGGCAGATCCATTTCGTCGCAGAGCGTCGTCAGGCCGTTGCCCTCCGCGGGCCAATGCAAAACGCCCTGGCGGGCCGGCATGACGGCCAGGACCCGGGCGGCTTCCGAGCGGTAGGCATTCAGGAACGGCGTGGTGTAGCCGAGGCCGAGAACGTTTTGCTTCGCGGTGTCGGGCCAAATGGCGCGGATTTTCCGTCCGATCATGCGCTGCGCCGCCGCGCCGAGGCTGGTGGCGTAAAAATCCCTGAGATCGACGACATCCGTCCACATGACGGCAATTTAGCACGAACGATTCATGGCGCTCTTAAACCCGGGCATCGCTTTAACCATGCACGCTTAAATCATGTACTGGCCGCCGTTGGCGGACAGGGTCGAGCCGGTGATGAACCCGGCATCGTCGGCGGCCAGGAACACGACGCAGCGCGCGATCTCTTCCGGTTCGCCGAGGCGCCCGACCGGAATCAACGGCAGAATTTTTTCGTTCAACACTTTTTCGGGCACGGCGCGCACCATCTCGGTGCCGATGTAGCCCGGCGCGATGGCGTTGACGGTGACGCCCTTGAACGCGCCTTCCTGCGCCAGGGCTTTGGTGAAACCGATCATGCCCGCCTTGGCGGCGGAATAGTTGCTTTGCCCCATCTGGCCTTTTTGACCGTTGATGGAGCTGATATTCACGATCCGGCCGAAGCCGCGCTCGCGCATGCCCGAGAAGACGAGATGCGACAGGTTAAAGACGCTGTTGAGATTGGTGTTGATCACTGCGTTCCAGGCATCGGCGTCCATTCGGTGGAACATGGCGTCGCGGGTGATGCCGGCGTTGTTCACGAGCACGTCGACGGGGCCGAGTTTGGCCTCGACGTCACCGACGGCCTTTTGGCAGGCGGCGTAATCGCCGACATCGAATCTGAAGACCTCGATCCCGGTTTCGTCCTTGAATGCCTTGGCCGCGTCGTCGTTGCCGCCGTAGTTGGCGGCCACCGAATACCCCGCGTTCTTCAAAGCGATGCTGATAGCCCGGCCGATACCCCGTGTACCGCCCGTTACGAGTGCGACGCGTCCCATAGACTTTCTCCCTGGCGACTGTTGTTCTTGGCAGTGTGAACGAATTAAGCGTCGCGCTCAACACACATGGCGATGCCCATGCCGCCGCCGATGCACAGCGTGGCGAGGCCTTTCTTGGCGTTGCGTTTCTGCATTTCGTGCAAAAGCGTGATCATGACCCGGGTGCCGGATGCGCCGATCGGATGGCCGAGCGCGATGGCGCCGCCGTTGACGTTGACCTTATCCGGGTCCCAGCCGAGATCCTTGTTGACGGCGAGCGCCTGGGCGGCGAAGGCCTCGTTGGCTTCGATCAGGTCGAGATCGTCGATCTTCCAGCCGGCCCTTTCCAAGGCGGCCCGGCTGGCGGGAATCGGGCCGGTGCCCATGACGTCGGGCTCGACCCCGGCGGTGGCCCAGCCGGCAATGCGGGCGAGCGGCTTGATCCCGCGTTTCTCGGCATCCGCCGCCGTCATCAGAACGACCGCGCCGGCGCCGTCGTTGATGCCCGAGGCGTTGCCGGCGGTCACGGTGCCTTCCTTGTCGAAGGCCGGGCGCAGTTTCGCGAGCGATTCCGACGTGGTGCCGTGGCGCGGATATTCGTCGTCTTCTATCACGGTGTCGCCCTTGCGGCCCTTGATGGTGACCGGAACGATCTCGTCCTTGAACTTGCCGGCCTTCTGCGCGGCTTCGGCTTTTTGCTGGGAGGCGGCGGCAAACGCGTCCTGCTCTTCGCGGGTCAACTGCCAGCGCTTGGCGACGTTCTCGGCGGTGTTGCCCATGTGATAGCCGTTAAGCGAGCACCACAGGCCGTCCTTGATCATGGTATCGATCATCTTGGCGTCGCCCATCTTGGTCGCCTCGCGCAGGTGGAGGCAGTGCGGCGATTGGCTCATGCTCTCCTGGCCGCCCGCGACGACGATGCTGCTTTCGCCCAATTTCACGGTCTGCATGCCGAGCGCGATCGAACGCAAGCCGGAACCGCAGACCTGATTGACCATATAGGCTGTTTTGTCGGCCGGAATGCCGGCGGCGAGGGCCGCTTGGCGGGCCGGATTCATCCCGGCGCCCGCGGTCAGGATCTGGCCCATGATGACTTCGGAAATGTCGCCGGGCTCGACGGCCGCCCGTTTCAAGGCTTCCCGAATGGCGATTTCCCCGAGGGCGGAGGCGGGCAGGGAACTCAGGGCGCCGCTGAAGGCGCCGATGGGCGTCCGGGCGGCAGCGGCGATGACGACGTCGGTCATGGAAATCCTCCTCGATCGGGAATTAGGCCGTTTTTCGGCGTGCAGTGCTTAAAAACGCTTACGTTTCAATATACGCGACGCTATTTGCGAAACAAGGGGGCATTGGTGCATTGCAAAAAATTGCAAAAATACGCCGGCATCAGGGGTGCGATTCGAGCCACGCGACCAACGGATCGAGCAGCAGCGAACGATAGCGTTGACCGGCGACCATGCCGATATGGCCGGCCGGCACGTTGAGGCAGCTCGTCTGGGGTAATAACGGGACGACCGCGTAGGCCGAGGCGGGCGGCACGATGTAGTCCCGTTTCGGCACGACGACGAGGGTCGGTTTTGCGATGGCGCCGGGATCGACCGGCTGGCCGCCGATCAGCCAGGCGCCGTTGACCGGGCGGTTGTCGGCATACCAGCCGAACAGGCATTCCTTGGCGACGGGACCAGCCAAGGGCACGCCGTCGTTGAGCCAATCCTCTAGCGCGATGAAGCGCTGCGCCTGGGCCGAGTCGTGCTTCAGGCGGCTGAAGCGCCGGAACTTTTCGACCGTGGCATACGGTGACAATCCGGCGAAGAGCGCCTGAATTGCGTCGACCGGTAAAATACCCATCACGTCGATCAATGCCTGGAGTTGCGGGCGCAGCGCCGCCAGCATGCGGGTCGTCGTGGCGGCCCCGGCATGAAAGTCCCATGGCGTCGCCAGCATGGAGAGGGATGCGGTTTCCTCGGGGCGCCGCTGGGCCAAGGCCAACGCCAGCAGCCCGCCCATGCAATAGCCGGCGACGTGGACGTCGCGGCCGGTTTCCTCGACAACCGCCGCGAGGGCGCTTTCCAGACGGCCGGCGATGATGTCGGTCAGGGTAAAGGCACGCTCCTCGCCGCACGGCGCGCCCCAATCGATCAGGAAGGGGCGAAAACCCGCCTGGGCGAGCGCGCGCAGGAAGCTGTGCTCCTCGGTCAGGTCGAGAACGTAGGCGCGGTTGACCAGCGACGGGATCACCAGGAGCGGCGGGCCGTCTCGTTTCTTGCCTTTCCGTTTCGTTTGGGCGAAGCCGTAGTCGAGCAGGCGGGCCGAGCCTTCCTGCCACAGGCAGGGCGGGTCTTGGGGGTGGGGCCGGCGGCGGCCGCGCCGGTAGGCGAACACGCCGTCGGCGAAGTCCCTGAGGCGGCGTTGGGTTTCGGCGGCGACGGCCTTGGTGAAAGCGTCAGGATCGACGTCGCTTAGGGCTTTTTCGAGGGCTGCCGCGTTTTTTTGCAGTGCCGCCCTCCAGGGCAGCGATCCGCTTTTCAAGAGTTTCAATGCGGCGAAGGAGCTCATCCACGTCGAGGTCTGAATCGCCAGATGCAGCGGCAGCGGCCGCGGACCCAGCCGTTGCGGATTTCGTTCGCCGTTGGGATGCAGGTTGGTCATCGCCGTCCACCTTGGTGCCGTCCGGCCGCTTGGCCGCGGCGTTGAGGGCCGATTGCGCGAAGAGCGTGAAGGCCGCCATGTTGGTGTTCATCAGTTCGACCGTGCGCGCCATCATCTCCGTGACCTCGGGATCCTGGGCCATGCCGGTCAGCTGATCCTGCCACAAATCGAGGTATTGGCGTGCCAAGTCGTCGAGGTCGGGCTGTTTCGTCATGGTGTTATCGTCGCGCGGTCAAAGTAAAACCATTTAATTTCAAAGCATTATAAGGAAAAAATCGTAATTTCCCAAGGTTTATTGCATTGCAAAAAAATTACGAAACCCGCTATATAGTGCTGTATGCCGAGCGGCAACGGAGCGGATCACGGCCATGAGTGACGAAACCGGCACGGAAAAAGACGTCGTGACGATCAAGAAGTACGCCAACCGGCGGCTTTACAACACGGCGACCAGCAGTTACGTCACCCTCGATTATCTGGCGCAGATGGTCAAGGACGGCGTCGAATTCGTCGTGATGGATGCCAAGACCGGCGAGGATATCACCCGGTCCGTGCTGACGCAGATCATCGTCGAGGAAGAGGCCAAGGGGCAAAACCTGCTGCCGATCAGTTTCCTGCGCAACCTCATCAGCTTCTACGGCGACAGCCTGCAAGGCCTGGTGCCGCGCTATCTCGAACACACGATGCAGTCGTTCGCGCGCAACCAGGAACAGATGCGCCAATACATGCGCGATACCCTGCGGGGGCTTTCGCCGTTCTCCCATTTCGAGGAGATGGGCAAGCAAAACATGTCCGTATTCGAAAACGCCATGAAAATGTTTTCGCCGTTTTACGCGAACGAAAAAGAGCAGGAGCAGAAAGGCGGCGAGTCCGACGTCAAGTCCGAGGACGAAGCCAAGGCGGCCCCGGATCAGGCCAGGGAGCTCGACCAGATGCGCGAACAGCTCGCCCGCATGCAAAAGCAGCTCGAAGGACTGATCGAGCCCGACAAGAAACCCTGACGATATCCGTTTTCGGCGGTTACGGCAGTTCGCGCAGAATCCTGAATCCGATTCCGTAACTCTTGACCCGGCCGTCGTTCTTGAAGCGCCACGCCGAGCGGGCATTCTTGGAAATGTAGTACCACGAGCCGCCGCGCATCACGCGCTCGCGGCATTGCTCGACGATGCGCGGTCTGCCGTCGGCGGGTGCTCCTTTATAGTTCGGCACCCAGCAATCGAGCACCCATTCCCAGATATTGCCGCTGGTGTCGTAGAGCCCGTACGGATTGGGCCTGAACGAGCCGACCGGCGCCGAGCCTTTCTTGCTCCACTTGCTTTTGCAGTCCCGGCAGTTGGCGAGGTTGACGCCCTTGTCGTCGCCCCACCAGAACTCGGTGACGGTGCCGCCGCGCGCGGCGTATTCCCATTCGGCCTCCGAGGGCATGCGGTATTTTTGCCCGGTCTTTTGGCTGAGCCAGCGGGGATAGAACTGCATCTCGAGCCAGGTCAGGTTGATGACGGGGCGGGCGCCGCGGCCCCACTTGTGATCGTCGGGCATGCGCGGGCAGCCGCCGTCCTTCACGCATGCCGCCCAGTTGTCGAACGTGACCTCGAAGCGGCCCATGGCGAACGGTTTCGCGATCGTCACCTTGTGCGGCGGGCGTTCGTATTGATGACGGCTGTCGGTGCCCATGACGAAAGAGCCGGCCGGGATGACGACCATCTGCGGGCATACGTCGCAATCCTTGAAGACCGTGCCGGGCACAAGCTCGTTGGCGTTGGCGTTGGCGCTGG
>JAVJPD010000748.1:0-1033 GCA_040216475.1 Rhodospirillales bacterium | reverse complement strand
CGGAGTTTCGCTACGGCGAAGCCAGGATGGTTGGCAATCAGCGATCCGACTAACCATGTGAATCGGCTCTAAGTTATTGATGCAGATCGGATTCACATGATTGATCGGAGCCCTGTGATGGTCCCGATCAGTCATGATCCGATCGAGCGGAACCGCGTCCCGCCGCTCTAGTTGACATGACCGTTTCTTTACGCTTAATTTTTGCATGTGCGAAGAGCGCGCCGGGTGCGATTTTTCTCGGAATTTTCGAGAGTTTCGGCCCCCTAGCGCGCTTTTTGCTCTAGAGCCGATCATGGTTCGTCGGAATCGCGAACAGCCATTCGACAACCATGTGAATCGGCTCTAAGTTATTGATATAGATCGGATTCACATGATTTATCAGAACCGAATGCTGTTTCCGATAAATCACGATCCGATCTAAGGCCGTAGCCGCGGCCGATCAAACTCACCACAAAGGGAGACCGGACAATGAAAGTCCTCGTCGCCGTCAAGCGGGTCATCGATTACAACGTCAAAATCCGGGTCAAACCGGACAATACGGGCGTTGAAACCGCCAACGTGAAAATGTCGATGAATCCGTTCGACGAAATCGCCGTCGAAGAGGCGATCAAGCTCAAGGAAGCCGGCACCGTCGATGAAGTCGTCGTGGCGTCGATCGGCCCCAAATCCTGCCAGGAAACCATTCGCACCGCGCTCGCCATGGGCGGCGATAGGGGCATTCAGGTCGACGTCGAGGGCGACGTGCAGCCGCTTGCCGTCGCAAAGCTGCTGAAAGGCATTGTCGAAAAGGAAGGCCCCGATCTCGTCATTGTCGGCAAGCAAGCCATCGATGACGATTCGAACCAGACCGGACAAATGCTGTCCGCCCTGCTCGGCTGGCCGCAAGGAACGTTCGCCTCCAAGCTCGAATTGGCCGACGGCGGCGCGACCGTCACGCGCGAAGTCGACGGCGGCCTCGAGACCATCAAGCTCAAGATGCCGGCCATCATCACCACCGATCTGCGCCTGAACGTGCCGCGTTACGCGTCGCTGC
>JAVJPD010000747.1:0-5542 GCA_040216475.1 Rhodospirillales bacterium | reverse complement strand
TGCTCTTCCGATCTCCTGTGTGAGCGCGTGAACGTGCAGAATGCCGCCCTCGACGTCGACCGTGACGGTGCCGGGCGTCAGCGTGATCGAATTGGCGTAAATGACGTGGCCGAGTTCGCTGGCCTGACTGGCGCGGATGTTGAGAATGTGGGGGCGAATCGGCATCCGGCGCGATAAAATCACGCGGGCGATTTGGAAACTCGAGACTGCGATCTGCCACATCAGCCACAGCCAGTAGCCGATGGCCCGAAAACCGAGGTGAATCGGGTGGCCTTCGTGGTCCACCACCTCCATGCGGTGAGTGGTGTAAAGGATCAGCACGATGGAGCCGGCACCGAGGGATAGGATAAGAGGATTGAAGAAATGGCCCGACAGCAGAAGCCAGAGAACCGCCAAGACGAAGCCCAGACCGAGGGTGTGCAACAAACCGACTCTCTCCCCAAGTGATATGCCCAGCGCGGCGTTATTATCGTTTGTATGGCTTACGGTTAAAATTGAGAATAATTTTGTTAAGGGTTGGATTGCCAGTAAAAAATGCCCTCATGGGACTTAATGACGGCGAGGGCATCAAGCAGAGATAAATTTTAAATGATTGAGAAGAAAACACTATTTGGATCGCTATGCGGCCGATATCGGTTTGCGTTACTGTTCGCGATGTTTGCCGCGGCGGCGTTGAACGTGTCGCGGGCGGCGGAAATATCGCCGTTTTTACCGTCCGACATTCGAATCGTGACGGCGAACGGGCCGGTTTCGATGTCCGTGGAGCTGGCCGCGACCCCGGAAGCCCGCGCCCAAGGCTTGCAGGGGCGGCGTTTCCTGGCGCCCGATTCCGGGATGCTGTTCGATTTCGGGCGCTCGAAAATCATCACCATGTGGATGAAAAACACGTTCATTCCGCTCGACATGATTTTTATCGCCGCCGACGGGCGCATCGTCCATATCGCGCGCAATACCGAGCCGTTTTCGCTGGAGACGATCCGCTCTCCGGTGCCCGCGAGCGCGGTGCTCGAGCTCATGGCCGGCGCGGCGCGGCGCCTCGGCATCGAACCGGGCGATCGGGTGGAGCACGGGATTTTCAAACGCTCTCGGCTTTAACGGTTGTGCATCATGGGTGGTTTCTCGCCTGGCGCCCTGTTTTTAGGGAAGAAAACGTATAAAAAAGCCGGATAAGGCAATTTTTCCGCCATGGTAAGGCCGCCGGACGCAGGCAAAAAGGCATGCAAAAGGCCGGCCCCTTGGCGGGGCCGGCCGCGGCAAACGTGCCTTAAATGCAAAGCGCATCAACGCGAGGCGCTTACATCATATTGAAATCGAACTTCTTTTTCAGGAATTGGGCGATCCAGGCCTTGGTTTCTGGCGAGATATCGATGGCTTCCTTGAGTTGAACCGCAGCCTCTTTTCCGAGGGTCTGTTCATAGCCGCCGAGTTCCTTTTCGGCGACTTTTTTGAAGTCGGGCTGCTTCATGATCGTCTTGATGGTGCTGAGATAGGTGTTCAGCACCTCATCGGACGCACCGGCCGGCAGGAACAGCGACTTCGACGACATCACGCTGATGTAGATCAAATGCTTGAGGGCCTGCCATGCCGGTCCCGAGGGCTCCTTGCCGTACACGGCTTTATAGGCTTCGGCGACGTTCGGCACGTTGGGGAACGCCGGATCGCGTACCAGTTTGTTATCGGCCGAAACGTAGCCGAGGCTCATGAAGTGCGCGATCACGCCCTTCTTGACGTACTTCATGCTCTTGCCCGCGAACGAACCGGCCGTGTCGTAGGACAGGTTCAGCTCTTTACGGAGGACGGCCTTGCGGCGGTCGCCGCTATCGAGGCCGAACACGTATTTGATGTTCTTGAGGCCGAGCAGGTCATAGGCGATATAACCGCGCAGTTCCGCCGAGGTCGGGTTTTTGCCGCCGCTGACCACGTCGGCGTTTTGCAGAGCCTTGATGTCCTCGACGATGTTCTTGCCCTTCACGCCGATGTCGGTGCGGGCGTAGAACTCGCTGCCCATCGGCGACAGCACGATGGGGCGCCACGTCAGCATTTTGTAGCGGACTTTCTTGCCGCCGAACAGGTAACTGGTGTGGCTGGACGACGAAAGCGCGATCAGGTTCGTTCCGTCGGTTTTGGCGTTTTTCTCGAACCAGTTGGCGCCCGTGATGCCCGAGCCGCCGGGTTTGAAGATGACCAGAACCGTCGGCTTGCCCGGCAGATACTCCTGCAGATACTTCTGCCAGAGCCGGGAGTAGCGGGCGGTGCCGCCGCTTTCCTTGAACGGCGCGATGATTTGGATTGTTTTGCCCTTAAAATTGACTTCGGCCTGAGCCGAGCCCGGGAAGAGAAGTCCGGCTGCAAGCAGCGCGCATGCAGAAATACCGGCACCTTGAAAAAGGCGTGACATAAGACAATGCCTCCGAAAGTTTCAGGAATGGTTTTTTAGTCTTGGTGATGGGATTTTATGGCGGAAACGATATCCTTGTCATGCGGTTATGCATGGGCGCGGCAAAAAAAATCGCGGCGGGCCGTGGATTAGAAATACATCATATGCGCATGCCGCGAAGCCGCATATGCGCACGCCGCGAAGCCGCTACGAAATTGAACGATACGAAAAATTGTACACGGCCGATTTCGAAGCATTTGCCTCAATCCGAAAAATCGCCCACACTCGCGCCGCATTTCCGGCAGGGAAGGAGCCTCAATCATGTTTTCGCCGTACCGCGCCCGCATGATGGGCACGAAACACATGGTCGCCGCCGGCCATTACCTGGCCGCGCAAGCCGGTTTTCAAATTCTCGAAGCCGGCGGCAACGCGATCGACGCCGGTGTCGCCTCGGGCATCGCGCTGGAGGTTCTGCTTGGCGAGTTCGTCAACTTCGGCGGCGTCGCGCCGATCATCATCTACAGCGCCAAGGACGATAAGGTCGTCACGATTTCCGGCCTCGGCTGGTGGCCGAAGGCGACCAAGCTCGACGTGTTTCACAAGGAATACGGCGGGCGCATCCCGCCGGGTTTGCTGCGCACCGTCGTTCCGGCCGCGCCCGACGCCTGGCTCACGGCGCTCGAGCATTACGGCACGATGCGTTTCGCCGACGTGGTCGCGCCGTCCTTGCGGATGGCCCGCGAGGGTTTTCCGATGGCGCACCTGAGTCACGAAGTCATCGCCAGCCGAACGGCAAGCTACCGCCGCTGGCCGTCGGGGGAATCGATTTTCCTGCCGAACGGCGAAGCGCCGAAGGTGGGCGACGTGTTCGTGCAGAGCGATCTCGCCGACACCTTTCAATACCTGTGCGACGAGGAAGCCGCCGCCAAGGGCAGCCGCGAGAAGGGCCTGCAGGCGGCGCGCGATGCGTTTTATAAGGGCGACATCGCGCAAAAGATCGTCGCGTTTCATCGCGACAACGGCGGCTGGCTGACGGCGGCGGATTTAGCCGAATTCCGCGTCGAAATCGAAGACGCGCCGTCCGTCGAATTTCAAGGGTTTCGGGTTTTCGGCTGCGGCCCGTGGTGCCAGGGGCCGGTTCTGCTGGAGACCCTCGGTATTCTCGACGGCGTCGATCTGGGCGCGCTCGGCCATAACAGCGCCGATTACGCGCACGTCTTGATCGAGGCGCTGAAGGTCGCCTTTGCCGACCGCCACGCCTACGTCGGCGATCCGCGTTTCGTCGACGTGCCGATGCAGGGTTTGTTGAGCAAGGCCTATACGGCGGCCCGTCGCGCCGGAATCGACATGAAGAAAGCGGCGCCCGGCATGCCGGCGCCGGGAACGCCGGCGCAATTGGGCATGAGCGGCGGCGGCCGGGCCTCGAAGGTGCCGCCCGCGGCCGAGATCGATTCCGAGATGAAGCTCGATACGGCCTTCGCCTGCGTGGTCGACCGGCACGGCAACGCCTTCGCCGCGACGCCGAGCGACGGCACTCATTCCTCGCCGATCATTCCCGGCACCGGCATCACGCCGTCGCCGCGCGGCGTGCAATCCTGGACCGATCCCGATCATCCCGCGTGCCTGGCGCCGGGCAAGCGGCCGCGCCTGACGCCGAACCCGGCCATCGCGATCAAGAAGGGCGACTGGCTGATGCCGTTCGGCTCGCCGGGCAACGACGTGCAATGCCAGGCGATGATCCAGATGCTGCTGAACATTCATGTTTTCGGCATGCCGTTGCAGGACGCCGCCGAACAGCCCCGGTTCGCGACCGTGAGTTATCCGCGCTCGTCCGAGCCGCACGAGTACACGGCGGATCTGTTGAACGTCGAAAGCCGTTTCGACAAGGGCGTCGCGGCGGAACTCGCCGACCGGGGGCACAGGATCAAATGGTGGCCCGATTGGGATTGGCGGGCCGGTACGCCCTGCGCCGTTCTGGCCGACAAGAAGACCGGCGTTCTCGAAGGCGGCGCCGATCCGCGCCGGCCTTCCGCCGTCGCCGGATGGTAGCCGCTCGGTGAAGACAACAAGCAATCCTAATGGAAGGGAGAAACAGAGACGATGAGTAAAGGTTCGCAGCAATTGGCGGGACAGGTCGCTTTAATCACCGGATGCGTGCGCCGGATCGGCCGGGCGATGGCGCTAGCGCTGGCGGAGGAGGGCGCGGCGATCGTCGTTCACGCGAGAAATTCGCGCGACGAGGCCGAAGCGCTGGCGAAAGAAATCGAGGATATGGGCGGACGGGCGTTCGTACAGTTGGCTGACATCACGAAGGAAGCCGAGGTCAAGACCCTGGTTGCCAATATCGTCGATCATTTCGGCCGGCTCGATATCCTGATCAACAACGCGGCCATTCGCAAACAGACGCCCTTTCTCGACGTGTCGTTCGATGAGTGGCACGAAATTCTGGCAATCGTGCTGGACGCGACGTTCTTGTGCACGCGTGAGTGCGTGCCGCACATGATCAAGGCCGGCGGCGGGGCGATCATCAACATGGGCGGGATCAGCCCCTATGTTGGCTCTTTCAACCGGTGTCACGTACAGGCGGCCAAATCGGGCCTCGGCGGATTTTCCCGCGGCCTGGCGATGGAACTCGCGCCGCACAAAATCACCGTCAATGTGATCGCGCCCGGCGGCATCGGCGGCGAGCGCAGCAAAACCTCGCCCCAGTCGGCACCGAAGCCCGGCGGCAATCAGATTCCGCTCGGCGAGGGAACCTTCGAAAACATCGCCAATATGGCGCATGCGCTCTGCATTCCGGCGGGGCGCTACATCACCGGCCAGACGATCCACGTCAACGGCGGCCGTTACATGAGCGGATAAGACTCAAAAGATCGTTCTCGCCGACATTTTGGAATGTATAAATTTTTAATAGGAGGTCATTACAAATAATAAAGGGAAAAAGCCCTGAGGAAGCGAGTATGTCTTTGAAATACAATAATCAAGCCAAGGCTTTTCTCACGGAAAATGGTTTTGATTGTGAACCGGAGCCTGACTGGTTGGAAGGAAAGGTGCCTGACTTTTTTTGTAGAGGCGATTTTGAAATGTGGGCTGAAGTTAAAAGCTTTGACCCACCCAGGGAATCTGAATTTCAACTACGGCTTTTTAATGTTTTTAAAGAGCAGG
>JAVJPD010000746.1:0-1410 GCA_040216475.1 Rhodospirillales bacterium | reverse complement strand
ACGTTCCAGCCAGGCGGCGTCTTCGTTTTCGGTGAAGGCCGTGGAAAGCACGTAGCCGACCGGCTCGGCGCCCATGGCGGCCAGATCGGAAACGTTTACAGTCAATAGTTTATGAGCTATTTCCTCAGGTTCAGCATCAATGAAGAAATGCACGCCGGCAACCAGGGTATCGGTGGTGACGACGAGCTCCCGGCCGGGCTCGACGGTGAGCACGGCGGCATCGTCGGTCAAGCCGAGGGCGCCCGGCGCATCCTTGGCCAAAGGAGCGAAATAGGCGGCGATAAGATCGAATTCGCCGGGTCTCGCTCCAGGTTTTGAGGGTTTGGGGGGAGACTTGGCCACGACGTTACGCCCCGGCTCTCGCCGCCATTTCCTGGGGCCGCAGCTTGCGGGCGAGCTTGTCGAGGACGCCGTTCACCAGGGCGGCCTCTTTGTCGGCGAAAAACGCATGGGCCACGTCGAGATATTCGTTGATGACGACCCGGGGCGGCACGTCCGGGCGGGCGAACAGTTCGTAGGCGGCAGCCAGCAGGATGGTTTGCAGCAAAACCTCGTAGCGCTTGAAATCGTTGCCGTCGTCGAGGGCGCTGCCGATCATCAGCTCCAGATCGTCCTGCTTTTCCGAGACTCCGCGCACCAGATCGCCCATGAACCCGACGTCGGGCTTGGCCAGCGGCTCGGTATTTTCCTCATCGGCGCCCAGCCAGCGCTGGGAATGGAATTCCGCCAGGATATCCGAGGCCTCGGCATGACGGATGGCGCGTTCGTACAGCGCCTGCACCGCGGCCAGCCGCGCGACGCTGCGTTGACGGCCATCCTGCTTTTTCTTTTTTCCGCCCGTCTCCGGCATGTGAGCTTATATCCTGGAATGGTGTGCGTTATTGCGGCGCCAGATGGAAGGTCCGCTTCAGTTCGATCATGCGCAAACACGCCTCGGCGGCTTCCGCGCCCTTGTTGCGCCCGCCGACGGCGGCTCGTTCTTCCGCCTGCTTGCGTGTATCGCAGGTCAGGATACCGAATCCGAGCGCGAGGGATTCCTCGATGGACAAATCCATGAGCGCCCGGCTCGCTTCGCGGCAAACGTGATCGTAGTGATCGGTTTCGCCCCTGATCACGCAGCCCAGGGCGCAGAATCCGGCATAGGGCGTCGTCGATTGATGGGCGAACCTGACCGCCGCGGGCACTTCGAATACGCCCGGCACGGCAAGGCGGTCGTAGGCGTAACCGCCCTTTTCGATGACCGCGATCGCGCCGTCGGCCATCGCATCGGCGATGTCCTCGTAATAGCGCGCCTCGATCAGCAGAATTCTTTCCGGTTTAGCCATGATTCCCGCCGTTTTTTCCGTCGAACGCCGGAATCGGCCGCTGTTCCGCGATCGTGAGGCCGTACCCCTCGAGGCCGACGATGGT
>JAVJPD010000745.1:0-1843 GCA_040216475.1 Rhodospirillales bacterium | reverse complement strand
ATCATCATCTCGACGCATATTCTCGAAGAGGTCGAGTCCGTCTGCAGCCGCGCGATCATCATCGCGCGCGGCCGCGTCGTTGCCGATTCGACTCCCGCCGAACTGTGTTCCCGGGCCGCCTCGGGCAGGCTCGAGGACGTGTTCCGCAGCATCACGATGGCGGCATAAGCAAAGAAACGGAGAGGGTATAGGACCGGGCGATGACCAACATTCTGACGATTTTCCGGCGCGAACTGTCGACCTATTTCTCGACGCCGCTGGCCTACGTTTTCATCGTGATCTTCCTCGGGCTTTCGGGCGCGCTGACGTTTTATGCAGGCGGATTTTTCGGCCGCAATCAGGCCGACCTGAACTCTTTCTTCACATTCAATCCCTGGCTGTTCCTGATCTTCGCGCCGGCGATCGCCATGCGGCTGTGGTCGGAAGAGCGTAAATCGGGCACCGTCGAAATCCTGATGACTCTGCCGGTGACCATCGGCCAAGCGGTTCTCGGTAAGTTTTTCGCCGCCTGGGTGTTCCTGCTGCTGGCGCTGGCGCTGACCTTCCCGTTGTGGCTGACCGTCAATTACCTCGGCGATCCCGACAACACCGTGATCTTCGGCGGCTATCTCGGCAGCTGGCTGATGGCGGGCGCGTTCCTGGGACTATGCTCGTGCCTGTCGGCGATGACCAAAAACCAGGTGATCGCCTTCATCCTCGGCGCGGCGGTGTCGTTCATCTTCATGATGAGCGGCCTGACGATGGTGTTGAGCCTGTTTCAAAGCTGGGCGCCGGCGTTCGTCGTCGATCTGGTATCGTCCCTCAGCTTTCTCACTCACTTCAACGGCATCGCCAAGGGCGTGATCGACATGCGAAGCGTCATCTATTTCGTTTCGTTCATCGCGTTGGTGCTGTTCCTGAACACCATCATCATCGAATTCAAGAAAGCGTCATAGGGGTTGGCATGTTGAACTGGCTGAAACGTTTGGACCGGAAAACGATCGCCGTCACGGGCGTGATCCTGGCGGTCGTCAGTTTCCTGGCGGTGAACCTGTTTTCGAGCCTGACCTTCACCCAGGCCCGGGTCGATTTGACGGAGGAGCGGATTTACACGCTTTCCAAGGGTACCCGGCACGTTCTTGCCAATCTCAAGGAACCGATCAAGCTGCGCCTTTATGCCTCGCGCGCGCTCAAGGAGGCCTCACCCCAGTTCGGCCTGTTCATGTCGCGGGTGCAGGAGCTCATTCAGACCTATGACCGGCTGGCCGGCGGCAAGATCAAGCTCGAGATCCTCAACCCCGAGCCGTTCACGCCGGAAGAGGACCGCGCCGTCGGGTTCGGCCTGCAAGGGGTGCCGCTCGACGACGCCGGCACGCGCGGCTATTTCGGCCTCGTCGGCACCAACAGCACCGACGATCATGACGTGATCCCGATTTTCTCGGCGCAGCGCGAATCCTTCCTCGAGTACGACCTGACCCGGCTGGTCTACAACCTGGCGCATCCGGAAAAGCCGGTGATCGGCTTCTTCGACGGCATCGCCATCCAGGGCAGCCGGTCGACCCAGTTCAAGCCGTGGCAGGCGTTGACCTACATGCGCCAGTTCTTCTCGATGCGCGAATTGCAGGACGACGCCAAAAAGATCGACGACGACATCAAGGTCGTGCTGGTGATCCACCCGCAGGACCTTGAGGAATCGGCTCTCTACGCGCTCGATCAGTTCGTGCTGCGCGGCGGGCGGGTGATCGTGTTCGTCGATCCTTACGCCGTGAACATGCAGCCGATGATGACGCCGCAGGGCCCGATGCCGGCGCCGAACACCGGCTCCAACCTCGAGAAGCTGATGACGGCCTGGGGCGTCGAGATG
>JAVJPD010000744.1:0-5166 GCA_040216475.1 Rhodospirillales bacterium | reverse complement strand
CGTACGAGCCAAGTCGGCATAACGGGAGACGTCATGTCCGGCTTCGATCAGGAAATCGGCCTGTTCCGCGGTCAGCAGGACGACCGCGCCCATGGTGCCGGGGCCCGCGATCAAGGGCGTCGCCAGGGGGAAAACGGAGATATCCTTCTTGTGCGCGCCTTCCTCCTTTTCCTCTTCGGTCGCGGAGGAAGCGCCGGACGGGGTCGCAAAAATCATGTCGAGGGCGATCAGCAACAGCAGAATGCCGCCGGCGGTCCGCAGCGCCGCGACCGTGATGCCGAGGTGGGACAGCAGCCATTTGCCGAACAGGGCGAAAATCAAAAGGATGCCGGTGGCGATCAGCACGCCCTTCACGGCCATGGCTTTCTTGTGGCTGTTGCTGGCCGTCAGGGTCATGGCGGCGAAGATCGCGGCGACGTCGATGGGGCTGACCGTCGCGAAGAAGGTCGTGAAGGCCAGAAGTCCCGCTTCCCAAACGCTGCCGGACATGACGTCTCCCGTTATGCCGACTTGGCTCGTACGGATGAGGGCGGCGCGCCGTTCGCCACGCCCATTTTCTTCAAGGTCTGGCGCATGGCGTCTACGGCGCCGCGCATGTCGGCTTCGTCGAGCGCGCCGATGCAGCCCACCCGGAACGTGTCGGCGATGGTCAGCTTGCCGGGATAAAGCACGTAGCCCTTCTTCTGCATGGCGTCGTAGAACGTCTCGAATTTGAACTTGGGATCGGCGGGCATGTGGACCGACACGATGATCGGCGCCTGTAGATTGTCCGACAGCAGCGTCTCGAAGCCCATGGCGCGCAAACCGTCGAGCAGGATACGGCAGTTGCCGGCGTAGCGTTTGTTGCGCCCGGCGACGCCGCCCTCGGCGTCGAACTGTTCGAGCGCCTTCTCGAAGGCGCAGATCACGTGCACCGGCGGCGTGAAGCGATACTGCCCGGTCTTCTCCAGCGCGCTCCATTGGTCGAACAGATCGAGGCTCAGGGAATGGGCGTTGCCGGCGGCGGCTTCGAGCGCGCTTTTGCGCACGATGGCGAAGCCGAGGCCGGGCACGCCCTCGAAGCATTTGTTGGCGGAAAAGACTACCGCATCGTACGGCGTTTCCTTGGGATCGAGCGGAATGGCGCCGAACGCGCTCATGGCATCGATGATGAAGCCGCGCTTGTGCCTGGCGGCGACTTGAGCGATCGAGTCGACGGGGTTGAGGATGCCGGCGGTGGTCTCGCAATGGATCATCGCGACGTGGGTGATGTCTTGATCGTCGGCGAGAATCCGGTCGACCTCGGCGGCGTCGGGGGGAACGTCCTCGGCGGTTTCATACGTCGTATAGGCCCGGCCCATCTTCTCGAGCATGTGGGTCATGCGGGTACCGTAGGCGCCGTTGATCACGATCAGCGCCTTGCCGCCGCGCGGCACCAGCGTGCCGAGCGTCGCCTCGACCACGAAGGTGCCGCTGCCCTGCATGGGTACGCAGACGTGGGTGTCGGCAACCCCGGCGATTTCGAGCAGACGTGCGCGCACCCGCTTGTTGGTTTCGATGAACACCGCGTCGCGCGAGCCCCAGTCGTGCAGCATGACTTCCTTGGTGGCGGCGCTCGTGGTCAGCGGGCCGGGCGTGAGCAGGCGGGGGTCGCGGGTCTGGGGCATGGTCTTTTACCTTAGTTGGTGGCCTTGATGAGTTCGCCGTGGCGCGTGCAGTCGGGGGCGGCGAGATCGACGAACAAGCCGGTGACGCTGTCGGGCGTTTTCACCGTTTCCGGGTCCTCGCCGGGCATGGCGGCGGCGCGCATCGCGGTGCGGGTCGCCCCCGGGTTGACGATATTAACGCGGACGTTGGTATTTTCCACCTCGGCGGCGTAGATCTTCACCATCATTTCGAGCGCCGCCTTGCTGATCGCATACACGCTCCAATAGGCGCGGGGCTCGCTGCCGACGGTGGAAGAGAGGAACATGGCCCGGCCCGAGGGCGAGGCGCGCAGCAGCGGATCGAAGCTGCGGATCAGGCGGTAATTGGCCGTCGCGTTCACCGCCATCACCTGATCCCAGACTTTCGGGTCGAGATGGGCGATCGGCGTCAGGGGGCCGAGCAGGCCGGCGTTGCCGACGAGAATATCGAGGCGGCCCCAGCGCTCGAACACCGCGCGGCCCATATGATCGATCATGTCGAAATCCGTCAGGTCGCCGGGCACCAGCGTACTCTGCCCGCCCGCCGCGCGGATTTCGTCGTCCAGTTCCTCGAGCGCGCCCTGGGTGCGCGCGCTCAGGATCACGTGCGCGCCCTCGCGCGCGAAACGCTTGGCGACGGCCCGGCCGATGCCCCGCGAGGCGCCGGTCACGAGCGCAATGCGCCCAGCAAGGCGTTGGCGATCGGTCATGGCGGAAATCAGTCCGGTTCGACGAGGAGCGACAACTGGCGCGGCGCCAGGCCATCGTCCATGTCGGTCAGGCGGATCGGGTAGTCGCCGGTGAAACAGGCGTCGCAGTATTGCGGCATGTTGGTGTTGCGGTCCTCGCCGCAGACCGCGCGGTAGAGTCCGTTATCGGAGATGAAGGCGAGCGAGTCGACCTTGATGTGCTTAGCCATCTCCTCGACGGAATGCGTGGAGGCCAGCAGTTCGTCGCGCGAGGGCGTGTCGATGCCGTAGAAGCAGGAATGCGTGACCGGCGGGCTCGAAATGCGCATGTGGACTTCCTTGGCGCCGGCGGCGCGGACCATTTCGACGATCTTGACCGACGTCGTGCCGCGCACCACCGAGTCGTCGATTAAGACCACCCGCTTGTTCTTGAGAAACGCGGTGTTGGCGTTGTGTTTCAATTTTACGCCCAAGTGGCGGATGTTGTCCGTGGGCTCGATGAACGTGCGCCCGACGTTATGGTTGCGGATGATGCCGAGTTCGAAGGGAAGGTTCGATTCCTGTGCGTAGCCGATGGCGGCGGGCACGCCCGAGTCGGGCACCGGCACCACGAGATCGGCGTCGACCGGATTTTCCCGCGCCAGTTCCGAACCGATCCGCTTGCGGATGTCGTACACGCTCTTGCCGTCCATGACGCTGTCGGGGCGGGCGAAGTAAATGTATTCGAACACGCAGAAGCGGCTCGGCGCCCGCGGGAACGGCTTGATGGAATGCAGGCCGTCCTTGTCGATGACGACCATCTCGCCGGGTTCGATGTCGCGTTCGAACGTGGCGCCGATGATGTCCAGCGCGCAGGTTTCCGAGGACAGGATATAGGCATCGTCGAGGCGGCCCAGCACCAGCGGGCGGACGCCGTACGGATCGCGCAGGCCGATCAGTTTCTTCTGGGTGATCGAGACCAGCGAGTAGGCGCCGTCGACCTGTCTCAGCGCGTCCGTCACCCGGTCGACCACCCGATGGCCCAGGGAAATCGCAATGAGATGAACGATGATTTCGGTGTCGCTGGTGGACTGGAAGATGCAGCCGCGGCGCACCAGGTCGCGGCGGATGCGGTAGGCGTTGGTAAGGTTGCCGTTGTGGGCGATGGCGAGGCCGCCGAACTGAAAGTCGGCGAACAGCGGCTGCACGTTGCGGAGCACCGTCTCGCCGGCGGTGGAATAACGGGTATGGCCGACGGCGACCGAACCGCGCAGGTGCTTGATGACGCTTTCGGAGTTGAAGTTATCGCCGATCAGCCCGAGCGCGCGATGGCTGTGAAAATGTTCGCCGTCGAAGGAAACGATGCCGGCGGCCTCCTGCCCCCGGTGCTGCAGGGCGTGCAGGCCGAGCGCGGTCAGGGCGGCGGCTTCCTCGTGGCCGAAAACCCCGAAAACGCCGCATTCTTCGTGGAGGTCGTCGTCGAACATTATTGGTTGCCCTCGATGAGACGGTTCATGTCCCGGCGTTCCTTGGCTTTATACCCTTCCGGTGCGTTCTTCGGGGCGCTTTTCGGTTCCGGTGCGATCATTTCGCGCAACACGCGCTGGGTTTCAAGCATTTTACGCGCCTTGTCGGCGGTATCCTTGGCCGCTTCCGTGCTTTTCTGCACGGTTTCCTTGGGAACCAGCAGTTTCAGCAGGGCCGCGCCGTATTCGACGGCGGTGATCGATTTGGCGCCGCGCAGCCAGTTCGGCTGTTCCTTGGGCGACCAGATCATCTCGATGCCGATGTAGATCAGGCAGACGACGACCGCGCCGCGCAGGATGCCGAACAGGAAGCCGAGTGCCCGGTCGAGGGCGTTCAAGGCACTGCCGCGCACCTGTTTGGCGGCGGCCCGGGTGATGATGGAGAGAACAATCAGGCTGACGATGAAAATGACGGTGCCGGCGGCGATGTCGGCCACGAACTTCCAGGAGATCAGGTCGCGGGCGAACGGCTTGACGTAGGGAAAACCGTAGATGGTGGCGAAGATGGCGCCGACCCAACCGGCGATCGACAACACCTCGTGGACGAAACCGCGCGCGAAGGCCAGCAGGGCCGACAGCAAGACGATGAACAGAACGGCTAGGTCGGTGAAGTTGAAAGGCCAGCTATCCATGGCGGGCGCGTTTCTCCGAATGACCCGCTGCCGTGTTGAGCGGGGTAGGGGTGTTGAAGTAGGCCAGCAGGTCGCTCAGCCGCTCGACGGCGGCTATTTCTATACCACTCGCGGCTTTCGCGGGGGCTTGTTTTTTGCCCTGGTCCGTCTGTTTGGTCTGGCGCCGGTTCGGACACAAGGCATCGGTAAACCCGAGCTTTTCCGCCTCTTTCAACCGGGCGTCCCGGTGCGATACCGAGCGAATCTCGCCCGACAGGCCGACCTCGCCGAAGACCACGGTATGGGCGGGTACCGGCTTGGCGGTGGCCGCCGACACCAAGGCGGCGGCCACCGCCAAATCGGCGCCCGGTTCGGTGATGCGAAAGCCGCCGGCGACGTTCAGATAGACATCCTGACCGGCGAACGCAAGACCGCAGCGGGTTTCCAGCACGGCCAGGATCATGGCCAAGCGGTTGCTGTCCCAGCCGATCACGGCGCGCCGGGGCGTGCCCAGCGACGAGGGCGCGATCAGGCACTGGATTTCGACCAGCATCGGGCGGGTGCCTTCCATGCCCGCGAACACGGCGGCCCCCGTGACGTCCGCATCGCGTTCGGACAGGAACAGCGCGGAGGGGTTTTTTACTTCCGCAAGGCCGGTATCGGTCATTTCGAACACGCCGATCTCGTTGGCCGGGCC
>JAVJPD010000743.1:0-4651 GCA_040216475.1 Rhodospirillales bacterium | reverse complement strand
CGCCATCGGCGCCCAGTTCGGCGCCCGCGCGAGCGTAAAACTCAAGGGCGAACAACTGCGCGCCCTTCTCGCGATCGTGGTGTTGGCCGTGTGCGGCAAACTCGCGTACGATTTCTTCACGACTCCGGGCGATATCTTTTCCTTGGGTCAACTGTTGGGGCACGGATGACGATCAAGCGGACATTCCTGCTCGCGGCCTTCGTTCTGATGGCGGTTCTTCCGGCGCAAGCCGCGCAGAATCTGGTCGTCGACCTATCGAAACCGTCGATCGACATCGCCACCGATTTCGTCGGCGAGGACCTGATGATTTTCGGCAGCACGCTGGGACGCGGCGAGGTCATCATCGTCGTGCGCGGCCCCATACGCCCCGAGGTCGTTCGCCGGAAAGAACGCGTCGCCGGAATCTGGGTCAACAAGGACTCGATCGAGTTCAAATCCGTCCCGTATTACTACGCCGTCGCCAGCACGCTGCCGCTCAGGACAATCCTACCGGATGAAATTCTGATCGAGAAAATGATCGGCGTGGATCACGTCCAATATGGCATGCAATGGGACCTGCAACGCTCCACGGACATGCTCCAGTTCCGCGAAGCATTGATCCGCAACAAAACGCGGCTGGGGCTGTTCAAGAAGGAGCTTGCGAACATCACGTTTCTGGGACACCAACTGTTTCGGATCGACATGCATTTTCCGTCGAACGTGATCCCCGGCATCTACAAAATCGAAACATATCTGGTTCGAAACAAAAAAATAATCAGCCAAAAAAATAATCAGTTAATCATCAGAAAAGTCGGCCTCGAAGCCGGCGTCTACAATTTCGCTCACGACCACCCATATTACTACGGTATCATCGCGGTGATTATTTCCGCGCTGGCCGGTTGGTTCATCAGCGTCTTTTTCCGAAAATAATGAACGGCAATGGTAGATACAGCAAGTAAAGTCGGCGTCGAAGAAAACCGTGTCTTCCTGTGTGTCATCGACGACACGGCGGAGATGCACAAGGCATTGCGTTTCGCCAGCCGCCGCGCCGTGCGCAAGAACGGCCAGGTCGCCTTGCTGTACGTGGTCGAGCCGGCGGACTTCCAGCACTGGATGTCGGTCGAGAAACTCATGCGCGAGGAAGGCCTCGAACGCGCCAAGGAAAAGCTACGCGAAGTCAGCCGCGAAGCCATGGCGCTGACGGGCACGGAGCCGATCACCTACATCCGCGAAGGAACGCGGAGCGACGAACTGCTCAAGCTGATCGAGGAGGAAAAGGATATTTCCGTGCTGGTTCTCGGCGCGGGAACCGGCAAGGAAGGCCCCGGCCCGCTCGTCAGCAGCTTCATCGACAAGATGTCGTCGGGTGAATTCCGGATTCCGGTCACGATCGTTCCCGGCTCCTTGCAAGACGAAGACATCGACGCGATCACCTGATCGCGCCGCCTCTTTCGGCCGCGTTAACGGACGACCATCACCGAATTTTCGGCGTGCTCGAGAACCTGGAACGAGACGCTGCCCATGAAAAACCGCTGCAGGCCGGTCTTGCTGCTCGATGACACGGCGATCAGCGAATAATTTCTGCCGACGTCGATGATTTCGTCGATCGGATTGCCGATGCGCACGTAGGTGTTCTCGATCTTGGCGCCGAGGCCCTCGACGACCGCCTTGGCCGCCTGAACATTCCTTTTCGCGTCCGATTCCTCGTCCCGATCCAAGGCCACTGACAGAATGGAAACCGGGAATCCGGCCTTGGCCGCGAGCTCGCCTTCCTTGCGGACCATGCGCATGGCCTGATCGGAGCCGTCCGTGCAAAGAAGATGGCCGTGGCCCGTACGGATCACCTTGCGGGTCACCAACACCGAACATGGCGCGTGGATCGCCACCTTCTCGGCGACCGCCGGATCGCGGAACCATTTGTTCGCGCGCTCGCGCCATAATTCGGAAGCGCCGAGAACGATCAGGTCATACGGACCAAGCTCGTATTGATCGAGAATGCCGCGCGCGATATTGGCCGAAACCTTGAGCTTCATCACGATCTCGCGCCCTTGCTTTTCGTTGATGTACTCTATCTTGTTGTCGCCCAGCGCATCGCCGTCGACGTCGGTGTGCATGCCCACCATTTTCCAATCGTCGGCCAGCTCTCCCATCTCGATGAGAATGTCCCGGGCCATGCGCAGAAATTTCAAACCGGAAAGTTCGATGTCCCATTCGAGCATGTTCTGCTCGGCGGCCCATTTGTAGATTTCTTCCTTGCTGGCTTGGTCGTAAACGGCGCGCACGAACAGAACGACCAGATCGGCGCCGATCTGGTGCGATAAACCGGCGGCATAGCGAAGCGCGCGGAAGCATTCTTCGGAACCGTCGATGCAGACGAGAATGCGATAAACTTTCTCGCGCCGCTTCTGCTCTTCCTCGGGAATGTTGATATTCGCCATTCCTGACATCGCTCCCTTTTTATCGGTTCGGGAAATTCCCTGCCCGCCCCTGCTTCAAGCGCGGACGGCATCCCGTTTCGCTCTACGATACCATCATTCAAACCGTTCCCTATCCGGATTTTTACCTATAGGCCTATCCGATCGGCAGCGGAATAATCCCCAACATGGAGGTAATCGTGATCAGGCCCGCGACAACGGCCAGGGCGGCGAAAAACACATTGCGCGAACGCCAGAGGAAAAAGGCGCTGATGAAAATCGCCGGAATGACGCCGAAAACGCCGAAGGCCATTCCGGCCGTGGTGATCCCCTCGCCACTCGGCAGAATGCCGAAATACCAATGGCCACGCGGCATGGCTTTCAGCGCCGAGCCTTCCCAGATTTCCTCGATGGGTTTGCCCTCCAATACCGCCGTCAGCAAATATCCCGGCTGAATGACGTGATAATCGCCGATAAAGGTTTCGACCGTGCCCACGACCACCATCACCGAAGCGGCAATCGTCACCCAGTAAATGACGTCGCCGTAAACGACGCCCGAAATCGGGATCAGCGTCCTTTTGAATTTAACCATCCTTCAGCCCCTTTCCTTCACAAAACCGGAATATCGATTTTGAACAGCGTTTCGATTCCGCGCGCGATCAGTTTGAGGCTCGTTAAAATCAATAGGCCGATCAACAAATTGCGCACGAAGGCGGCCTTGATCGTCGCCAGAATGTGTGCGCCGATGATACCGCCGATCACCTGCCCCAGCATCCACGGCGCCGCGACGATCCCGATCAGCGCGCCGATCGTCAGGTAAGGCCAGATCGCCGCCGCGTTGCCCATCGCGAGCAAAACCCCGCTCGACGCCGCCGACACCTTCAGCGGGATCGCCATGACGAGATTGAGAACCGGCACCACCGCCCAGCCGCCGCCCAGGCCGAAAAACCCGCCGGTAAATCCGACGAAAAAGAAAAGAAATCCGCCGAACACCACATTGACCGCGCGATAGCGAATCCGCTCCTGGAGCGACTCCTCCCAATAGGTATTGCGCAGCCGCAGCTGTTGGCCGAGCGCATCCACCTTACGGGGCCGGGGGTATTCCGTGTTGGCGCCGCCGAAAATGAACAGCATCGCGATCAACACCAGTGTCACGCCGAGCAGAAGGCGCACCAGAGCATCGCCCGTATCGCCGAGATGGGTCGCGAGATAGATCGCCGCGAACGCGCCCAGCAAGCCGCCGACGATGATCGGCACCGCCCCGAAGAACACGAGCTTCACGTCGGCGAGCCCCTTGCGCATGAACGGTCCGGTCGAAACCAAACCGCTGAACATCGCCACCACCAGCCCCGTCGAGCGAATGATCAGCGTATCGATGGACGTGAACGCCAGCATGATGGGCGTGAAGATCACGCCGCCGCCGACGCCGGCGATCACCGCAACGATAGCGATCGCGGTGCTGAGAACGAAGGAAATGATGATCAGATCGATGCTCGAGAAGGAACCGAGCGCCGGCGCGGTGCCGACCTTGGCCGCGATTTCGATCACGGCGTACCCGATAACGGTAATGCAGATAAGGAACGTGAGTTCGGGAACTTTACGAAATAGTTGAACCACGGGGGCCTCTATAGCGTTCGCCGTTGCCCGGCGAAAAGAAGATTTATTGTTCGTTCAAGACTGTACGACCATGAAGCGCATCGAAAACGCCTTGAAGGAAAACCGCCGTTCCCGATAGTGGCGGGCCGGGAATTGGCCGCGAACGCCGATCATTCGCCCCCTTCGGCATCTTGCTGTTTTACATATTATTTATCTGATATTGTAATGCTAAGTGCAGGAAAACACCAGGGTTTTTAATATTCCGGCGGCGGACTCTAACGCCGGGCCGGCATCGGATAAGCCCGCCTCGGCGCGGACGCAACGCCCGCCTAAACGGCCGCCCGGATCGCCTCGATCGCGCCCTTGTAATCGCCGCCGTTGAAGACGGCGCTGCCGGCAACCAAAACGTTCGCGCCCGCCGCGACGACCTTGCCCGCCGTTTTCGGATTGATGCCGCCGTCGACTTCGAGCTCGATCGGCCGATCCCCGATCATGTCGCGCAGGGTCGTGATCTTCTCGACTTGCGATTCGATGAAACTTTGGCCGCCGAAGCCGGGGTTGACGGTCATCACCAGCACCATGTCGGCGAGGTCGAGCACATCGGCCACCGCTTCGGCCGGGGTGCCGGGGTTGAGCGCGACACCGGCCTGCATGCCGGTCGC
>JAVJPD010000742.1:0-1364 GCA_040216475.1 Rhodospirillales bacterium | reverse complement strand
CAGCGCGCCGGCACAGATCAACGTGCCGCGCGATTTTTGGACACAAGTCGTCGACATCGAACTGCCGCAAGCCATCGAGATCGAGCGCCCGGCCGGCGGACGCGAGGCCATCCAAAAGGCGGCGACGCTTCTATCGGACGCCAAGTTCCCGGTGATCCTGAACGGCGCCGGCGTCGTGCTGAGCGACGGCATTCCGGCATCCGCGGCCTTGGCCGAAAAACTCGGCGCCCCGGTGTGCTGCGGCTATCAGCATAACGACGCGTTCCCCGGCAGCCATCCGCTTTCCGTCGGCCCGCTCGGCTACAACGGCTCGAAAGCGGCGATGGAACTGATCTCCAAGGCGGACGTTGTCCTTGCTCTCGGGACACGCCTCAACCCCTTCTCGACCCTGCCCGGCTACGGCATCGATTACTGGCCGAAGGACGCCAAGGTGATTCAGGTCGACGTCAACGCCGACCGGATCGGCCTCACCAAGAAAGTCGCCGTTGCCATCCAGGGCGACGCCAAACTGGTGGCGGAACAGTTGCTCGAAAACCTCACGTCCGATGCCGGCAAAGGCAAGGGTGAGCGTGAAGCGCTGATTCATCAAACCCGCTCGGCGTGGCTGCAGCAATTGTCTTCCATGGATCACGAGGAAGACGACCCGGGCACGACCTGGAACGAACGCTGCCGTAAGCGCGAACCCGACCGCATGTCGGCGCGCATGGCGTGGCGGGCAATTCAAGCGGCCCTGCCGAAAGAAGCCATCATCTCTTCCGACATCGGCAACAACTGCGCCATCGGCAACGCCTATCCGACATTCGAACAAGGCCGGAAATATCTCGCGCCCGGCTTGTTCGGTCCCTGCGGGTACGGGTTCCCCGCCATTCTCGGCGCCAAGATCGCCTGTCCCGACACCCCGGTCGTCGGCTTCGCCGGCGACGGCGCCTTCGGTATTTCCATGAACGAGATGACGGCGTGCGGCCGCGACGATTGGCCGCCCATCACCATGGTCATCTTCCGCAACTATCAATGGGGCGCGGAGAAACGGAACACGACGCTTTGGTTCGACGATAATTTCGTCGGCACCGAACTCGATCTCGACGTCAAGTACGCCAAGATCGCCGAAGCCTGCGGCACCAAGGGCGTTCAGGTTACGACCATGCAGCAGTTGACCGAGGAACTCTCGAAAGCCATCGACGCGCAGATGAAAAAGAAGGGAACGACCTTCCTCGAAGTCATTCTCAATCAGGAACTGGGCGAGCCGTTCCGACGCGATGCGATTAAGAAACCGGTCGAGGTCGCTGGCAACAATTCTTAGGACATGTGCCCGCAATAACGAAAGCAAATATCGAAATAAAAAAGGCCTTGGCAATCCCACGGCC
>JAVJPD010000741.1:0-12169 GCA_040216475.1 Rhodospirillales bacterium | reverse complement strand
TCGGCGCCGTTACGCACGACATCTTTCCCGGCCGCCCCGAACGTTTGGGGGTATTCGCCAAACTGTTTTTTCGTCAGCTTAATGAATTGCTTGTCCTTATAGATATTTTTAATCGTAGCGACATACAAATCCACAACATCCTGCGGTGCGCCCTTGGGCAACCACAGCCCTTTGTTCGCCATGACGATCATATTCAAAAGATTCTTGATACCCTGCCATTGAACGCCGGCGGGCTTCTTACCGTTCAGGATTTCATAAACTTCTCCGACATGCGGAAAATTGGGGAGCGACGGATCCCGCACGATCGCCCCGTCAGGATTCGCAAAACCGAGAGTCATATAAACGATGACGCCCTGCTTGATCATTTTTTTGTGTTGTTGCTTACACTTCAACACGGGGTCCATGCTGAGCTCGATCTCGCCGCGGGCGATGGCTTTCCGGCGGTTGCCGGTAGAAAGCCCGTAAACAGGTTTGACGTTCGGGATGCCGAGGAAGTCATAAGCGATAAAGGATTGAAGATCGGACGCCGTTGGGTTCTTGCCGCCCATCAACAACCGTTTCGATTGACCGGCCTTGCGCAACGCCTTGATGTCCGCAACGATATCCTTGCCGTTCACGCCGATTTCCTTACGAGCCTGAAAGCAAACCCCGAACGGCGACAGCACGATGGGGTTCCACCCCAACAAATCGAATTTTATTTTCTTGCCGGCGAATACGTAGCTGGTTTGAACCGACGCCCCCGTCGCAATCAACGTCGTTCCGTCACGCCGCGCCGAACGCTCGAACCAATTCGAGCCTTTCACGCCGGACCCGCCGGGCTTGCCCATCACGATGACCGTCGGCTTGCCGGGAAGATATCTTTGAAGGAACGGCTGAAAAATACGGGCGTACTGGTCCGTGCCGCTGCCTTCCGCGTACGGCATGATGATCTCGACCGTCTTACCGGAAAAATCGACCGCATGGCCCGCCGAGGGCGTCAACGCCACGGCAAGGCTCAGTGCTATCGCGGGAACGGCCGCGCTCGATGCTTTCGATCGTCCCACACATAAATTCAACATGGCACGCCTCCTTTTTTTGAATGCCTCGATAACCACGGTTTGCCGGCTCGCAGCGGGAACCCGCCCAATCCGCCGGTCTTATATGTTTTTAGTCGTCCGGAGTCGGGTCCGGAAATGTCTCGGGCCAATTGTCCAACACGAACTGCAGATATTTCCGCAGACTTTCCGTATCGGCCCACACGGAACGGTCCTTGAGTTTCTTCTCGCCGCTGTGCGGTTCCAGCGGAATCTTGAGCGAATCCTGGAACCGGTTGCGAAGATTGAAGTAGCCGATCATGAACGTCAGTTCGACGATCTCGGATTCGTTGAATGCCTTTTTTACTTTTTCGAACACGTCGTCGCGAAACTTCGCCGTGTTCTTGGTGACGTGTTCCGCCCACAGGATGGCGGCCTTTTCCCGCTCGTTGAAGAGCGGCGAGTCCATGTAGTCGTCGGAACCGATGACCTGAACCTGATCTTCCGTGATGCCTGCCGCTCGACCGAACGACGTATTATGCGCCAGTCAATAGCCGCACCCGTTGATATGGCTGGTCTTGATGACCGCCATCTCCTTGATCTTGGTCGTCAGTTGCCCGCCGCCCCCCTGCGGCGCGGCGACCGCGATGAACGGCATCAGCATCATCTGCATGAACGGCGCATGCGAACCGGCGCGATACGAATTCGGCAAGCGCCCGGACTTCAATTCGAGTGCGCCGTCGAGCGCCAGTTTCTGCAGGCCCGTCGCCGTTTCCGGATCGAGCAGGGAAATACGCCCGGATATGTCGTCGGATGTGCCGTCGGATATGCCGGTGGGATCGGATGACATGCGCCCCTCTTCCTGTTGCCTGTCGTATGCGGGCCCGACGTTTATGCGCCCAACGTTTACACGCCCATCATGGACTTTTGTTATCGTTGCGTGGAAAATGTAGCCACTTGCATCGTGCTTGACCAGAGAAACATCCGGTCGCTGCACGACGGTATATGTCAAACTTCTTATTCAACATTCACCCCATCATCGCACCACAAGGAGGCTCCCATGGTTGACAAGGCAATGGTCGAAAAAGGCATGAAAATCCGCCGCAAGGTTCTGGGCGACGCGCACGTCGAGAAGCGCATGAAGGAGGCCGACGAATTCGGCCGCGACTGGCAGGAATTCCAGACCGCCTACTGCTGGGGCGAGACCTGGGGCCGGCCGGGCCTGACGCTCAAGCAACGCAGCACCCTGGTGCTGACCCTGCTGGCCGCGTTCGGGCGCGACGACGAAATGCGCGGCCATCTGCGCGGCGCGATTCGCAACGGCGTCACCCCGGAGGAGATCAAGGAAATCTTCATCCAGGTCGCCGTCTACTGCGGCGCCCCGACCGCCGGGCTGAGCTTCAAGGTCGCCCGCGAGGTGTTCGAGGAGGACGGGATTCTGTAACGGATCAAGACGTGATGCGCATCGATTTGGGCCGGCGGTTGTCGATCAACTGACGGATGTTTTCCGTCGTCGCCGGCCACATGTAATTGATGCGCACGCGCACCCACGGCACTTCGTACTTGGCGAAGAAGCCGTCGCCCGCGAAGCCCGGGTCGCCGGGCACCAGGGTGAAGCGCGGGTACCACTTCAAGCGCTTGTCTTCCTTGAAGTTGATCGTGATCATCGAGCGCGAGAATTTGATCTCCGCGATATCGGCCCAGGGAATCACGTCGGAAAACAAGCGCGGGAACGCGAGGCCGTTCTTGGTGATGATCATCAGCGGGCGCGCGTCGCGCAGCCGGCCGATGCCGATGTGCAGCGAGATCGCGCCGAGCACCATCGCGACCCACCAAATCTCCTTGCCGATCTTGGCGGTCGTGCCTTTGTATTCGGCGATGAAGAACACCAAAAACGCGAGCGTGCAGAACGTCAGCGCGGCGGCCATCCCGGTGCGCGCATTCAGCACGGTGGCGTCCTTGCCGACGTCGATCTTGGATTCGTATTGCGAAAAGAGTTTATCGAGCATCCCCGTTTCCCGTTTCGCCGGCCCTAATGCCTGTCCGGCACGTCTCGCGGTGCGCCCCAATAGTCCCAGGCCCGCACCAGTTCGCCGGCATGAAAGCGGTGTGCCTCCTCGCCCGTTTCCGCGCCCGCATAGCGGCCGAGCCGGTTAGCGATATCGAAGAAATGCGGCGACGGCAAGCCGTTGCGGGCCTTGCTCAGCACGAGCGCAGCGAGAAACGGCCGCCCCTCGGCGCGGTCCTCGGCCATCAACGCCGCCAGCGCGTCGCCGATCTGGTGAATGGTGTTCGGCGGGCGCACGTCGAGCGCCTTCGCCAGAACGCGGTAGGTCACCGTGCCCCGGCGCGATGCCAGATCGGCGAGAAAAATCCGCATCGTCTGTTTTACGTCTTCCGCCACCGTTTTCCTTTCGGCTTGCCTTGCCGGCCTCCCGGCGGGCATTGTACACGCTTGAAAGATCGAGGGAGACAATCTTATGAGCGACGATCCGCCGCTTGAAATCGACGTTCACGCCTTGCGCGAGATCCGCGAGAGCGAGGCGCCCCACACCGTGCTCGACGTGCGCGAGCCCAACGAGCTCGCGATCTGCGCCCTGCCCGGCACGCTGAATATCCGCATGATGGACATCCCGGACCGCCTCGGCGAGCTGCCGAAGGACAAGCCCCTCCTGGTGCTGTGCCGCTCCGGCGCGCGCAGCCTGCAGGTCACCCAATGGCTGCGCATGAACGGCTTCGGCAACGCGCAGAACGTCGCCGGCGGCATCCTGGCCTGGGGCAGCGCGTTCGACCCCGGCATGCAACAGTATTAGGGAATACCGCGCATGGCGGAAAACGCTCTCATCGTCGGCGCCGGTTCGGGCCTGTCGCGCGCGCTGGCCGAACTGTTCAGCGCCGAGGGCATGACGGTCGGCCTGGCGGCGCGCGATCCCGGCAAACTCGAAGGCTTGACCGCGAAGATCGGCGGCAAGGCGTATGCGTGCGACGCCTCGTCGCAACACGACGTCGAAACCCTGTTCGGCACGTTCGAAAAGGATATCGGCGCGCCCGATGTCGTCGTGTTCAACCCGAGCTACCGGGTGCGCGGGCCGTTCGCCGATCTCGATCCCGCCGAAGTCGAAAAATCGCTGCGCGTGACGTGTTTCGCGGGCTTCCTGGTCGGCCAGGCGGCGGCGAAACGGATGCTCGCCGCCGGGCATGGAACGATTTTGTTCACCGGCGCGTCGGCCTCGGTGAAGGGGTATGCGCAATCGGCGCCCTTCGCCATGGGCAAGTTCGGCCTGCGCGGCCTCGCGCAGAGCATGGCGCGCGAGCTGCACCCGCAAAACATCCACATCGGCCATTTCGTGATCGACGGCGGCATCAACCGGGGAAAAGACGACCCGCGCGCCGCCGGCCGCGGCGAAGACGGCCTGCTGCTGCCCGAGGAGATCGCGAAAACCTACCTGCACGTGCATCGCCAGCACCGCGGCGCGTGGACCTGGGAAATCGAACTACGGCCGTGGGGAGAGACGTTTTAGGGAGAAGAGAGCCTTCTTCTCACGTCATGCCCCGCCTCGCGCGGGGCATCCGGTACATCGTTCTGGATTGCCCGGGCGAAGCCTGTCCTCCGGACGGCCCTTGGCCGGTCCGGTGGGCCGGGCAATGACGACGCTAAAGACTGTTTGAGAAAACCGATCAGAAATTCAGCTTGCCGGTGTGCCAGCCGTACAGCGTCACCACGACGAAGATGATCAAGCTGATGAGAAAATAAAGATGCACGCCCTTCATAGTGCCTTCCCTTCGAGGCCGTATCCGGCCTCATGTTCCAATTCCTTGTTGATGCCGTTGAACTGCGAGCGAATGTAATCCGCCGTCGGGCGCGGTGTAAAGAATTGAAGCCACAGGCGCACCAGATGGCGCCGCTTGCCCGGCTCGCCGTAATCGACGAACGCCGAGCGGCCGTGCAGGATCGTGTAATTGTTGACGAACTGGATATCGCCGGGCTCCAGCTCCATCTCGAGCACCAAGTCCGGATCCTCGGTCGCGGCGTCGAACGCGCGCAGGGCCGCCGTCTCGGCCTCGCTCATCGCCACGTTGCCCTTGTCGATGGCCCGCTGCACCGTGTTGCGCCGGACCGTGCAGTTCAGATGGCCGCCGGTCGTGCTATAGGCCGGCTCCTTCCAGGTCACGAGATCGCCGACCGCCTCGATGTTGATATACGGGATACCCTCGTAAAGCGGCGGCAGGACTTCCGGATGCTCGGCGAGCAGCTTGTTGTGAACGCTGGTCGAGCTGACGATTTGGCTGAGCCCGCCCTCCTTGGCCTGGCGCAGGCACAAAAGCGCGGTCATGTCGGCGCGGTCGACGTGAAACATCAACCGGTCGCTGCTTTGATAGCCGCGCGTGCGCACCTCGTTCGGATCGAGGCCGTGATCGAACACGTGGCCCAACAGGTCGCCGTAGGCGTTCTGCGAAACCTTGTTGCCGACGTGGGTGCCGATACCCCAGGTGAGCATGAACACCTCTTCTTCCGTGTAGCGCTCCGTCGGGATGCCGCGCACCACGTAAAAGCCGCGCCCGGTGCGCACCTCGTTTTCGAGTTCGCCGAGGAACGGCGCCAAAACGGGCAGCGGGAATTCTTCCCGCGTCACCTGCGCCATGTCGAGGCCGCGCGCCTGCACGCCGCGCAAGGCGCTATCCAGATCGGCCAGATCGGCCTCGCTCAGCACATGCACCCAGGCGTCGGAACCGCGCATCTCGGCGGCGGTCCAGGCGCTGGCGTCGGTGACGGGTCTGTCGAAGATATCAGTCATGTCGGTGATTGTAATATAGCGACCCCACCCTTACCAAGAATGTCTTTGGCCAAGGGTGTGTGTTACTCCCACTAAGCCGCATATTTCCCTTCCTTCCGTCATGCCCCGGCGAAGTCCGGGGCATCCATCACGCCGTTCTGGATTGCCCGGGCTGACGCCGGGCAATGACGACATTAAAACTGCTGGCTTACATCGCCGCGAGGCGGCCGAGGGCCTCGTCCAGCTTGATACGGTTGGACTTCGCCTCGTTGAGCTTTTCGCGCTCGGTCTCGACCACCTCGGCGGGCGCCTTCTCGACGAACTTCGGGTTCGCCAGCTTCTTCTCGAAGCGCGCGATCTCGGCCTCCCACTTGGCGATTTCCTTCTCGAGCCGCGCTTTCTCAGCCTTGATGTCGATCGCGTCGGCGAGCGGCAGCGCAAAGGTCGCCTCGTCCACCACCACCTGCACGGCGCCCTTCGGGATGTCGGCGATGGGCTCGATGCGCTCGATGCGCGCCAGGCGCTCGATCAGGTCCTTGTGCGCTTCCAGGCGCGCGACGGTTTTTTCGTTCGCTTGCGTATGATAGAGCGCCATCTTGGCGCCCGGCGGCACGTTCATCTCGGCGCGCACGGCACGGATATCGGAAATCAAACGCACCACGAAATCCATCTCCGCCATCGCCGTATCGTCGCGCAGCGACTCCGCGAATGCGGGCCACGGCTCGACGATGAGCAGCCCCTCGCGCGTTTCCGCCAGTTGCGCCCACAATTCTTCCGTCACGTACGGCATCATGGGGTGAAGGAGCTTGAGAATCTGATCGAGCGTCCAGGCGGTCGCCGCGCGGGTCTCGTTGATCGCCGCCTCATCGCCGCCGTCGAAAATGGGCTTGGTAAATTCGAGATACCAGTCGCAGAACGCGCCCCAGGTGAACTGATAGAGCGCGCCGGCGGCTTCGTTGAAGCGATAGGCCTCGATGGCTTGGGTCGCGTCGCGGGCCACATCCGCCAGCTTGCCGACGATCCATTTGTTGACCGTCAACGTACACGCCGCCGGATCGAACGCCGCGTCGGGCGTGCAGCCGTTCATCTGGGTAAAGCGCGCCGCGTTCCAAAGCTTGGTCGTGAAGTTGCGGTAGCCCTCGACGCGGGATTCCGCGAGCTTGATGTCGCGCCCTTGGGCGGCTAATGCGGCCAAGGTGAAGCGCAGCGAATCCGCGCCGTATGTGTCGGCCAGGTCCAGCGGGTCGATCACGTTGCCCTTGGACTTCGACATCTTCTGGCCCTGCTCGTCGCGCACCAGCGCATGAATGTAGACGGTGCGGAACGGCACGTCCTTCATGAAGTGCAGCCCGGCCATCATCATGCGCGCGACCCAGAAGAAGATGATGTCGAAGCCGGTGACCAGCACGTCGGTCGGATAGTAGCGTTTCAGTTCTTCCGTCTGCTCGGGCCAGCCCAATGTGGAGAACGGCCACAGTTGCGACGAGAACCAGGTGTCCAAAACGTCCGGATCGCGGGTGAGATCGGTTTTTTGGCCGTAGTGCGTCTCGGCGGCGGCGCGCGCCGCTTCTTCCGTGTACTCGACGAAGTAATGGCCGTCCGGGCCGTACCAGGCCGGAATCCGATGGCCCCACCAGAGCTGGCGCGAGATGCACCAGGGCAGGATGTTGCGCATCCACTCGAAATAGGTGTTTTCCCAGTGCTTCGGCACGAACACGGTCTTGCCGGTCTCGACCGCCTCGATGGCGGGCTTTGCCAGCGTTTTCGCGTCCACGTACCATTGATCGGTGAGCCACGGTTCGATCACCACGCCGGAGCGGTCGCCGTACGGAATCACCATGTCGTTGTCCTCGGCCTTCTCGAACAGGCCGAGAGATTCCATTTCCGCGACGATTTTCTTGCGCGCCTCGAAACGGTCCATGCCCTGATAAGCCGCCGGCGCGTTCTCGTTCAGTTTGGCGTCGCGGTCGAAGACATTAATCATCTCGAGATCGTGGCGGCGGCCGACCTCGAAGTCGTTGAAGTCGTGCGCGGGCGTGATCTTCACCGCGCCGGTGCCCTTCTCCGGATCGGCGTATTCGTCGGCGATAATCGGAATTAACCGGCCGACCAATGGCAGCACGCAGTTCTTGCCGACGAGATCCTTGTAGCGCGGATCGTCCGGGTGAACGGCGACGGCGGTATCGCCCAGCATGGTCTCGGGCCGGGTGGTGGCGACCACGACGTACTTTCCTTCCATCCCTTCCACGGGGTAGCGGAAGTGCCACATCCGGCCTTTCGCCTCGCGCTGCTCGACTTCGAGGTCCGAAATCGCCGTGTGCAGCTTCGGGTCCCAGTTGACCAGGCGCTTATCCTTGTAGATCAGGTCTTGTTTGTAGAGATCGACGAATACCTTGGTCACGGCTTCGCACAGGCCGTCGTCCATGGTGAAACGCTCGCGGCTCCAATCGAGCGACGCACCGAGGCGGCGCAGCTGGTTGGTGATCGAGCCCCCCGACTCGGCCTTCCATTCCCAGACCTTCTCGATGAATTTTTCCCGGCCCAGGTCGTGGCGAGTGACGCCCTGCTCGGCCAATTGCCGCTCGACCACCATCTGGGTCGCGATGCCGGCGTGATCGGTGCCCGACTGCCAGAGCGTGTCGCGCCCGTTCATGCGGTGATAGCGGATCAGAATGTCCTGGATCGTGAACGTGAGCGCATGGCCCATGTGCAGGCTGCCGGTCACGTTCGGCGGCGGGATCATGATGCAATACGGCTTGGCATTGGAGGCCGTATCGGCGTTGAACGCGCCGCTTTGCTCCCACGCGTCGTAGATACGCCGTTCGACCTCTTGCGGCCTGTAGGTTTTGTCCAGCATCGCCGAACCGATCGATCCGAAGGTGAATTACAAAGACGGGAGGTGAGCTACCATGAGCGGCAGCCGAGAACAAGACCAAGGAGGCATGCCGAAGGGCGGGGTCAGTCGTCCAGGCGCTCGGCCCGGTTGATCATCAGGTCGATTTCCTTCTTGACCAGACGCTCGATCAAATAAGGCAGGTTGCGGTCCAGCCATTCCTTGAGGATCGGGCGCAGCATCTCGCGGACCATCGCCTCCAGGGTGATCTGGGAACTGCCGAGCGACATATCCCGGCGGTTCAGGATCTGGCGGGCCAGTTCCGACAGCACGTCCGAGGTGATTTGCGCGGCCTGATTGGAAACCAGATGATCGGCGGGCGCCTGCATGGCCTGGGTCAACTCGAGCACGTCGGCCATCGCCGGCATCGGTTCGGGCCGGGGTTCGGGCCGGGGTTCGGGCCGCGCCACGGGCGGAGGTGGCGGCGGCGGTGGCGGAGCGGGCTCAGGCGCCGCCGCGACGGGCTCCGGTTCGGGCTCCGGTTCGGGCTCGGGTTCCGGTTCGGGCTCTTCCATCGCGATTTCGGGCTCGGGCTCTGGCTCGGGTTCCGGCGCCGGCTTGGGTTCGGCCTTAGGGGCCGGTTTCGGCTCGGGCTTGGGCTTGGGCTCAGGCTCGGGCGCGGCGGCAGCCGGCTTCTCGGCCTTGGCGGCGTCTTCCTGTTCTTCCTCGGACAGAATCTTGCGAATGGAGGCGAGAATGTCCTCCATCGAAGGTTCAGCGTCGCCGCCCTGTTTCTTGTCGTCTTCAGCCATTTACAAAACACCCGCCGCCGCGGAAAAACATAAGAATCGCTATCGTTACGGTCCTATGAAAAGATTAACAAATGTTGAGCGCCACCGAAATATTTTGTTTTCGGCGGCATAGACACCCCACATTTTGTGATTAAAGCCGGTTCCAAGCTTTACGCCCCTTTCCTTGCCGCCGCCTGCCGGTAGAGCACGCCACGCCCGGCACGGCCCCTTATTTCTTCTTCGCGGGGCCGTCGTTGCCGAACCAGTTGGCGTCCGCGCCGCCGGAACTCGATGCCCCGAACCATTTACCCCGGACTTCCTCGTAATGTTTGGTCGGATCATACGGCGACGCCTTCAAATTCAAGTCGCCGGCGGTCAATTGACCGGTCGCCGCCATGAGATCGAAGATCGCGACGATCACGTCGCGCTTGGCGCGCACCAGGCTGACGCGCGAATTCAGCAATTCCTGCTCGGCGTCGAGGACGTCCAGCACCGTGCGCGAACCGACCTGATTCTCGCGGCGTACGCCGTCGAGGGCGATCTGGTTGGCATTCACCTGCGACTCGAACGACTTGACCCGCGCCCGGGTCGTTACCAGGGTATCCCAGGCCCGCGAGGCCGCTTCGATGACGTTGCGGCGGGCCTGTTCGATCAGAATACGGTTTTGGCTCGCCTGCTGTTTGGCGGCCCGGATGCGGGAATACACGCTGCCCGACTGATAGAGCGGCACGCTCAACTCGGCACCGACCACCCGTTCGGCCCGGCGGCTCAAATTGCCGTTGTTTTCCTCCCGATACGCCGACGACCCGAACAGATTGACCGTCGGCAGCAACTCGCCGCGAATTTCGGCGACGTTGTCCCGGGCGGAACGGTCGTTATAAAGCGCTTCGAGAACGTCCGGGTGATTGTCCTTGGCCAACTCCATCGCCTCGGCCTTGGACTTCGGGAATTTGGCGCCCAAATCCTTCTCGCTCGGCGAGATCAATTTTTCCGGATAGGCCCCGACGACGTTTTTATATGCCGCCCGGGTGGTTTCCAAGTCCCCTTCCGCCTGAATCCGATCGGCATTGGCGCCGGCCAGACGGGCCTCGGACTGGCTGACGTCGGTGCGCGTCACCTCGCCGACCTGAAAACGATCCTGGGTCGCCTCCAACTGACGGCGCAACACCTGTTCGTTATTGATATTCAATGCCAAAACCGCCTGGTCGCGCACCACGTCCATGTAACGCGCCGCGGCGGATTGCAAAACCGTTTGCTCCACGGACAACAGTTTTGCCCGCGCCGCGCGCACGGTATTTTCCGCCTTGCGGGTCGCCGCCAGGGTTCTGAAGCCGCGGAACAACGGCTGCGTAATCTCGAGTTCGACGCCTCGGGGGGTTCGAATCTGTTCCTTGGCGCTCGATGCTTCACCGGCCCGGGTGCTGGAAAACGTATCCTGGCGGGTAAGATCGCCGCTCGCCGTGATCGACGGCCGCCAATTGGACAGCGCCTGCGGCACCCCTTCATCGGTAGCCCGCACGCCGGCGCGTTCGGCTTGCAGGGTCGGGTTGTTCAGATATGCCTTTGACAAGGCTTCCTTGATGTCTTCCGCCTTGACCGGCGAGATGGTCGTCAACAAACAAGGCAACGCCACGACAGCGCAAAAGATGGATCGGCCTGCGTTGGCCACGCGCGTAACCGGGTTATTCATGATCGGATGCTGTCTCCCCATGAAGACGTCAATGGCTGTGAAGCACGGTTAATGGACCAGAAGGCCATTATTAGGTCAACAATGTCATAAGGATACCGCCATGCCCGCCCGCACGCGCGCGAAAAGGCGCAGAAAAGCGGGCTAAAAAACGAAAGCCGGCGCGGGCTCGAAACCGGGCAGAAACGGCGTGCCCGCATCGAACAGTTCGCGCGTCGACAAAACGCCGCGATGATTCGTTATTAATACCGCCCGGCCGACGCCGTTCTTCTTGACGACGGCGACCAGCCGGCCGCCCTCGGCCAATTGGCCGGAAATCGATTTCGGCACCTCGGAAACCGCGCCGCCGAAGAAAATCACATCGTAGGGCGCCTGTTTCGCATACCCTTCCTGGAGCCCCGACTCGACGATCGCGACCGTATCGATGCCGAGGCCGCTCAGCGTTTCCGACGCCTTGGCGGCTAATCCCGGATCGCTTTCCAGGGCGACGACCGTGTTGACCAGAGACGCCAATACCGCAGCGGCGTATCCCATGCCGCATCCGATCACGAGGGCGACGTCCGTGCCCTTCACCTCGGCCGCCTGCAGCAGCCGCGCCAGTACCATCGGCTCCATCAGATGGCGGCCCGGAGCGATCTCGATATCCTCGTCGATATAAGCGATGCCCTTCAGCGATTCCGGAACGAAGGCCTCGCGCGGCAGCCGCCCCATCGTCTCGATCACAACCGGATCGGTGACCCGGTTGGTGCGGACCTGATTTTCGATCATGTTAAAGCGGGCTTCGGCGTAATCCATCGCCAATACTCCAGGGCTTCTTGCGTATCGGCTATATACGCGGATCGGGCCGTAAAGACAACGCCGACGAGACCGGCAGCGGCCCGTGCCGGCCGCTGCGCCGACCCGTTTCCGCCCCCGCTTTTCCGGCCCTTTCACCGGCCCCCGCGGCGGTTCCGTGTCGTCCTGGGACGGCCTGATGAAATCTTGACCGGGACCGGGGGGTGGGTTAAAGGTCCGGGTTCCTACGGGGTCCCGGGTATTCCCGGGCGCGGTGGCGGAGTGGCTACGCAGCG
>JAVJPD010000740.1:0-4058 GCA_040216475.1 Rhodospirillales bacterium | reverse complement strand
GTCGCCGTGAATCACGCCGTAAAAATAAAACGGCACGTACCAGGCGCGGAACATGTTCATCGCCACCGTGTTGCGTTTTTCGAGCGGCTCCTTGACGATCTGCATCAGCCGCACGCCCTCGAGCCAAGTCATCGTCAACAGGCGATCCGTGCTCAGATCGTCGAGCGGTTCGGGCACATGCACGCCGGGATCGTTCTTCAGCATCGCGGCGTAAAGGCGCATGTTGCGGGCTTCACGGCGGTAGTCCAATTCCTCGCGTAGTCGTTCGGCCAATTCGGCGTGAATATTACCCGGGTCGATGGCTTTTTCGTAGCGGCGGAAGATGGAAAAAATCAATTTAAGCTGATTGAGATCGGCCTCCACCGCCGAGGCCATGTCGGGATATTGCAGCTTGCAGGCCAGCTTCGTGCCGTCGTGCGCCGTGGCGCGATGAACCTGGCCCAACGAGGCGGCCGCCGCGGACTCGCGCTCGAAATCGGCGAACCTGTCCGGCCAGTCCGGGCCCAGCTCGCCCGCCATGCGCCGGCGCACGAAGGCCCAGCCCATGGGCGGCGCGTTGGTTTGCAACTCGGCGAATTCGCTCATGTACTCGGGCGGCAGCACGTCGGGTACGGTCGAAAGGATCTGTGCCGTCTTCATCAGCGGCCCCTTAAGGGCGCCGAGGGCCGCGCGCAAGTCGGCGGCATGTTCGCCTTTATCGAGGTCGAGGCCGAGAAACCGTCCGCCGACGAAACGCACGGCCAACTCGCCGGCGGCCGCGCCGACCCGGGCGTAGCGCTTGACGCGTCCGCTTAAACGGTCGTCCTCGGCCACGCCCTAACTCACTTTTTCCAGTTCGTCGATGAAGCCCGAGATCACCTTGAGGCCGCGGCGCCAGAACTTGGGATCGCTCGCGTCCAGGCCGAACGGCGCCAGTAATTCCTTGTGCCGCTTGGTGCCGCCGGCGCGCAGCAGATCGAAATACTTCGCCTGAAACGCCGGATGGCCGCTTTGAAACACGTCGTAGAGCGAGTTCACCAGGCAATCGCCAAAGGCATACGCATATACATAGAACGGCGAATGGACGAAATGCGGGATATAAGCCCAGTAGTTATTATAATCCTTATCGAAGCGCAACGCCGGGCCCAGGCTGCCGGCCTGCACCTGCATCCAGATGTCCCCCAAACGCTCGGCGCTCAACTCGCCTTTCTTGCGCTCGTCGTGCACCTGGCGCTCGAACTCGTGAAAGGCGATCTGGCGCACCACCGTGTTCAGCATGTCCTCGACCTTGCCCGCGAGCAGAAAGCGGCGTCGCTTGGCGTCCTTCTCGCCGTCCAGCATGGCGCGGAAAGTCAGCATCTCGCCGAACACGGATGCGGTTTCCGCCGTCGTCAGCGGCGTGTCCGCCATCAACGTGCCTTGCTTGGCCGACAGCACCTGATGCACGCCGTGGCCCAATTCGTGCGCCAGCGTCATCACGTCGCGGGATTTTCCATAGAAATTCATCAGAATGTAGGGGTGAACCGAGGGTACGGTCGAGTGGGAGAATGCGCCCGAATCTTTTCCGGGGCGCGGCGGCGCGTCGATCCAGCGGCCGTCGAAGAAGCGTCCGGCGATCTCGGCCATGGGCGGGGCGAACCGGCCGTACGCCGTCAGCACCATGTCCTTGGCCTCTTCCCATGTATACTTGCGTTCCGCCTGGCCCGGCACCGGTGCGTTGCGGTCCCAATAATCGAGCTTCTTGCCGCCGAACCAGCGCGCCTTCAAGGCATAATAACGGTGCGCCAACTCGGGATAGGACGCCTTCACCGCCTTGACCAAGGCTTCGACGACCTCGTCCTCGACCTGATTGCCGAGGTTGCGCGATGAAATCGGGTTCGGATACTGCCGCCAGGTGTCCTCGATCTCCTTGTCCTTGGCCAACGTGTTGGTGATCAGGGAAAACAATCGGATGTTTTCGCCCAACACCTTGCCGAGTACTTCGGCCGCCACCTTGCGTTGCGCCGGTTTGGGATGCGACATCAGATTGAGGGTTTCCGACAGCGTCCGTTGTTTCCCGCCCAGCGGAAAGCGCAGCCTCGAGAGGGTTTCGTCATACAGGCGCACCCAGGCGGCGCGGCCCGAAACCGATGTCTCGTGAATGAATTTCTCGAGCTCGTCGGAGAGCTGGTGGTCCTTGAACATCCGCACGTCACGAACCCACGGCGCGTATTTCGCCGCTTGCGGTGCCTTGATCTGCTTTTTCAGCACCGAACCTTTCAGCCGGTTCAGCTCCAACGTGAAGAACAGGGTGTCGGTCGAAATCACCGTGACCCGCTCGTGCATCGACTGATAGAACCGCGTGACGTCCGGATCGCTGACCTGCGCCGCGTGCAGCAGTTGCGCGTAGCTCATCGCCTTGTACAGCCGCTCGGTAATGGTTTCGTATTCCGCGATGGCGCGGCCCAAATCCTTGCCGCTCAACTTCGCCAGCCGGCCCTTGTAGCGCTTTGTGAACGCCTTCGCTTCCTTCGCCGCCTTTTTCAAATCCGCCTCGAGGCGGGGCGACGCCGGCGAATCATAGAGGTCCGCCAAGTTCCAGGCCGGCGGCGTGACGGCTTTAGAGGCCTTCGAAGAGGATGAAGATTTGCGGACTTTGGTCTTTTTCGCGGTTGCTGCTTTGGCCATAATCTTTCTGTAATCCTCCTGGAATAATGAAGGGCTCTCTGCGATATAAGGGGACACCCCCTGCGATATAAGGGGACACCCCGCCCCGGACAACAGGCAAAGGCAAGGTTAGACCGATAATTCAACGATGACCATGACCCGCAGATGACAACGCCCTGGCCCAATCTGGTAACGATGTTTTTCGAACAGGCCGCGCGCCTGAACGACAAGCCGTTCCTGTGGCGCAAAAGCGCCGGGGCGTATCGGCCGATGACATGGCGCGAGACGGCAATCCAGGTCGATCGCCTGGCCCGCGCTTTCAAGGCGCAAGGCGTGAAACCGGGCGACCGCCTGATGATCGTCGCCGAGAACCGCCCGGAATGGCTGATCGCCGATCTCGCCGCCATGGCCGCCGGCGCCATCTCGGTACCCGCCTACACCACCAATACCGTCCAGGATCATCGCCATATCGTGTTCGACAGCGGTGCCGTCGGCGCCGTCGTTTCGACCAAGGCGTTGGCCTCCCGTTTCCTGCCGGCGGCCCACGAATCGGATGCGCTGCGCTTCACCATCGCCATCGACGACCCTGCCGTCAGCCAAGGCCTCAACGTCGACGTCCTCGACTGGCAGAACACGCTCGACCGAAACATCGGCGGCGAGGATATCGCCGCCGGCGCGCGAAACCTGCAACGCACCGATACCGCATGTATCATCTATACCTCCGGCACCGGCGGCGCGCCCAAGGGCGTGATGCTTTCGCACGGGGCCATCCTTCACAATTGCGCCGGCGCAACCGACGCCTTGGTCGAACTCGGGCTCGGCGACGAGGTGTTCCTCTCCTTCCTGCCGCTATCCCATTCCTACGAGCATACCGCCGGGCAGTTCTTCCCGATCTCGGTCGGCGCGCAAATCTATTACGCCGAAGGCGTCGAAACCCTCGGCAACAATATGATCGAGACCGAGCCGACGATCATGACCGCGGTGCCGCGGCTTTATGAAATGCTGCACGCACGCATCACCGGCGCGGTTCTGAAACAAGGCGGCCTCAAGGCGAAGCTGTTCTTCAAGGCGGTCGAACTGGGCCGCAAGCGCTACGAAAACGCCGCCGCCATGACGGTTGCGGAAAAATTCGTCGATTCGCTATTGGACAAGGCGGTGCGCGATAAAGTCAGGGCGCGTTTCGGCGGAAGGTTAAAGGCACTGGTCTCGGGCGGCGCGCCGCTGAACCCCGACATCGGCCTGTTCTTCACCGCGCTCGGCCTGACCATTCTGCAAGGCTACGGGCAGACCGAGTCCGCGCCGGTCATCAGCGTCAACCGGCCGCGCAAGAACAAGATCGACACGGTCGGCCCGCCGGTCCTGAACACGGACGTGAAGATCGCCGAGGACGGCGAAATCCTGGTGCGCGGCGAACTGGTGATGCAGGGCTACTG
>JAVJPD010000739.1:0-5004 GCA_040216475.1 Rhodospirillales bacterium | reverse complement strand
AGAAGAAGGACGAGGGCGAGGAAGGCGAGAAAGCCGACTCCGACTGATCGTCGGTCGGGCCGGACACGGAGTGACCCATGTTGTTGGTGGTCGGCCTCGGCAATCCCGGATCTCAATATGCCCGTAACCGGCATAATTTCGGTTTCATGGCGGCGGATGTCATCGTCCGCCGCCATGGTTTTAGTGACTATCGTGCCAAGTTCCATGGTGACATCGCCGAGGGAACGATCGGCGGAACCAAGGTGCTCGTGCTCAAACCCATGACCTATATGAACGAATCGGGACGCGCGGTGGCGGCCGCCATGCAGTTTTTCAAGCTGGCGCCCGAAGACGTGCTGGTCTTGCACGACGAACTGGACCTGGCGCCCGGCAAGGTGCGGGCGAAACGCGGCGGCGGTCTTGCCGGCCACAACGGCCTGCGCGATATCAAGGCGCACATCGGCGAGAATTTCAGGCGGCTGCGGCTCGGGATCGGCCACCCCGGCGACAAGAAGCTGGTACTAAATTATGCGCTGCGCGACTTTCCGAAGGCCGACGAAGAGTGGGTTGAGAAACTACTCGACGCGGTCGCCGAGCATTTTCCGCTTCTGGTGAAGGGCGACGATTCCGGTTTCATGAGCCGGGTCGCGCAGGCGACGAACCCGCCGAAACCGAAGTCGCCGCGCGGGGAATCAGAAGAGCCGGACGGCGCCGATGGGGTTTAACTGCGGTATCGTCGGCTTGCCGAACGTCGGCAAGTCGACCCTGTTCAATGCCCTGACGGCAACGGCGGCGGCGGAAGCGGCGAATTTTCCCTTCACCACCATCGAGCCGAATGTCGGCCGGGTCGCGGTGCCCGACGAGCGCCTCGACGCGCTCACTAAGATCGCCAAGCCGGCCAAGGTAACGCCGGCGCAATTGGAGTTCGTCGACATCGCCGGTTTGGTGCGCGGTGCGTCCAAGGGCGAGGGGCTCGGCAATCAGTTTCTCGCCAACATCCGCGAAGTCGACGCGATTCTGCACGTGTTGCGTTGTTTCGAGGAGGACAACGTCACGCACGTCGAAGGCAGCATCGATCCGTTGCGCGATGCCGAGACGATCGAAACCGAATTGATGCTGGCCGATCTCGAAAGCCTCGAAAAGCGGGTCGATCCCTTGACGAAAAAGGTGCGGGGCGGCGACAAGGATGCCAAGGAAACGCTCGCTTTGGTCGAACAGGCCCTGGCGGCGTTACGCGAGGGCCGACCGGCCCGCTCGGTGATGCCCGACGACGAGCGCCGGCGGTTGTTTCAGCAACTGCAACTATTGACGGCAAAACCGATGCTCTACGTCTGCAACGTAGAAGAGGACTCGGCGGCGGACGGCAACGCCCTGTCGGCCAAGGTCGCCGCCTGGGCCCAGGAACAAGGCTCGGAAGCCATCGTCGTATCGGCCAAGATCGAGGCCGAGGTCGCGACACTCGAGGACCCGGCCGACAAGGCCGAGTTTCTGGAAAGTCTGGGCCTCAAGGAGCCGGGCCTGAACCGTTTGATCCGGGCCGGCTACCGGCTGTTGAACCTGATCACGTTTTTCACGGTCGGTCCGAAGGAAGTGCGGGCCTGGACCATCGCGCGAGATACCCATGCCGCACAAGCCGCGGGCGTCATTCACACGGATTTCGAGCGTGGTTTCATTGCCGCCGCGACGATCTCCTATGATACCTTCATCGCCTGCGGCGGCGAGCAGCCGGCCAAGGATGCCGGCAAAATGCGTGTCGAAGGCCGCGATTACGTGGTTCAGGACGGCGATATCATCCATTTCCGGTTCAACGTCTAGGCGGATTGGGCGCGCGGAGAGGGCCGATCCGCCCTTCAAAGTGTAAAGACTTTTCGCTAAAGTGCTTGCCGACAAATCCTGTGAAATTGCCTAATTCGTTCAAGACCTTAGGGAGGAACAACATGATGGGTAAAAAATTGACGCTGACCGCCGCCGATGGCCACACCATGAACGCCTACCGGGCGGACCCGGCCGGTGACGCGAAAGGCCGCCTGGTCGTCATCCAGGAGATTTTCGGGGTGAACTCCCATGTTCGGGGCGTGTGCGATCGCTTCGCCGAGGCCGGCTTCGTCGCCCTGGCTCCGGCTCTGTTCGACCGTCTGCAGAAGGATTTCGAGGTCGGCTATCAGCCCGACGATGTCGCCAAGGGCCGCGAGTTCAAGGAAAAAGCAAGCTACGACGACGCGGTGAAGGATATCGACGCCGCCGTGAAGGCCCTGAAGGATGAAGGCACGGTCGGCGTGGTCGGCTATTGCTGGGGCGGCACGCTGAGCTGGCTGTCGGCCTGCCGTATCAAGGACGTGACGGCGGCGGTTTGTTACTACGGCGGCAACATCATCGATTTCAACAACGAGAACCCGAAGTGCCCGACGCTGCTACATTTCGGCGAAAAGGATCAGTCGATCCCGATGGAGAACGTCGAGAAAATCACGAAGGCGCATCCGGATTTGCCGTCACACGTCTATCCCGGCGCGGCCCACGGGTTCAATTGCGAGCAGCGCGGTTCCTATAACGAAGAGGCCGCCAAGCTCGCGCTCGGACGGACATTGGAGTTTTTCGGCAAGCATCTGGGCTGAACCCGATGATCAAAAATCGCATGTTCCTCTCGCCCGATGGGCACATGTTCAACGCCTATCATGCGCGGCCCGCCGGCAAGCCTAAGGCCGGATTGATCGTCGTGCAGGAGAATTTCGGCGTGAACGCCCATATCCGGGAGGTATGCGAGGGGTTTGCCGAAAGCGGCTACGAAGCGATCGCGCCGGCGTTGTACGACCGGGTGGAAAAAAACGTCGCGCTTGGCTACGAACAGCACGACCGTGAATACGGCCGCCGGATTCGCGATAAGCTCGGCTGGGACAATCCGGTCAAGGACATGGCGACCGTTGCCGAGGTGTTCCGCCAGGGCGGCAACGCGGTCGGCGTGATCGGGTACTGTTGGGGCGGGACGATGGCGTGGCTGGCGGCCGCCCGGCTGCCGGTCGATTGCGCCGTCGGCTATTACGGCTCGCAGATGTTTCAATTCCTGGGCGAAGCGCCGAAATGCCCGACGCTGCTGCATTTCGGCGCGGACGACCCGTCCGTCGAGATGGAAAACGTCGATAAGATCAACACCTTCTATCCCGGCGTTGCGGTGTACAAATACCCGGGTGCCGATCACGGCTTCAATTGCGACCATCGCTCCCAATTCAACGCGGAGCGCGCGGTGGCGGCCCGTAAAACAACGCTCGAATTCTTCGAAAAACATCTTGGCTGATACCGCCGCCGTGACCATATTACCGCCGTTCAAGCGGCATCTTTAAGGACAGTCGGACATGACTCACCCGGGAACTCCGCCGATCATCGGCGTCATCGGCGGCAGCGGCGTTTACGATATCGACGGGCTCGAAAACGCCCGCTGGCAAAAGGTGGAAACGCCTTTCGGCAGCCCGTCCGACGACCTGCTGTTCGGCGAACTGGACGGGCAGCCCGTCGTGTTCCTGCCCCGTCACGGCCGCGGCCATCGCATACCGCCGACGGAGTTGAATTTCCGGGCGAACATCGACGCCTTGAAACGCGTCGGCGTCACGGAAGTGATTTCGGTCAGCGCCTGCGGGTCCTTCCGGGAGGATTTGGCGCCGGGGACTTTCGTCATCGTCGATCAATTCGTCGATCGCACGTACATGCGCGAGCGGTCTTTTTTCGGCACGGGGCTCGTGGCGCACGTCAGCCTCGCGCATCCGGTTTGCGGCCGGCTCGGCGACGCCCTGGAGAAATCGGCCAAGGACTGCGGCATTTCCCATGTGCGCGGCGGCACGTATCTGGCGATCGAAGGGCCGCAGTTCTCGACCCTGGCCGAATCCGAGACCTACCGCCGCTGGGAATGCGACGTGATCGGCATGACCAACATGCCCGAGGCCCGTCTCGCCCGCGAAGCGGAGATGTGCTACGCCACCGTGGCGATGGTCACGGATTACGATTGCTGGCATCCCGATCACGACCACGTGTCGGTCGATTCGGTCATCAGGGTCTTGCTCGAAAACGCCGACAAGGCCCGGCAACTGGTCCGCAGCGTCATACCGGCCTTGACGGGCCGGGAGGAAACCTGCGGACACGGCTGCCACACCGCCCTGGAATGCGCCCTGATTACGGCGCCGGATGCCCGCGACCCCGACGTCGTGCGCAAGCTCGATGCAATCGCCGGACGTGTCCTGAAAGGCTGAACGGACGTTGCGATGAAGGTTGCCGGCAAGCCGCACAGAACGATTTGGGTCAACGAAGACGGCCGGTCTATCGGCATCATCGACCAGACCCGCCTGCCGCATGCGTTCGAATCGGTGACTCTGACGTTTCTGGACGATGCGGCCCGCGCGATCCGGGACATGCTCGTGCGCGGCGCGCCGTTGATCGGCGCGACGGCCGCGTACGGGCTGTGTTTGGCGCTGCGCGAAGACACCTCGGACCGTTCCCTGCAAACCGCCTGTGACGTTTTAATCGCGACGCGGCCGACGGCCGTCAATCTGCGTTGGGCGCTCGATGAGATGATGATCGCGCTCGGTCAGTTGCCGCCGGAGCGGCGTCTCGAAGCGGCCTATCGGCGGGCGGCGGAAATTTGCGACGAGGACGTCGCGATCTGCAGCGCCATCGGCGATCACGGCCTGCCGTTGATCCGCCGGGCCTGGGAAGGCAAGGGCAAGAAGGACCGCGTCAACGTTTTGACCCATTGCAACGCCGGTTGGCTGGCGACGGTCGATTGGGGCACGGCCCTGGCGCCGATCTATAAGGCGTATGATGCGGGAATCCCGGTCCACGTCTGGGTGGACGAAACCCGCCCGCGCAACCAAGGGGCGTCACTCACGGCTTGGGAACTGGGCCAGCACGGTGTTGCGCATACGGTCATTGTGGACAACGCCGGCGGCCATCTCATGCAGCACGGCCGGGTGGATTTATGCATTACCGGGACCGACCGCACGAAGGCGCGCGGCGACGTGTGCAACAAGATCGGCACGTACC
>JAVJPD010000738.1:0-4064 GCA_040216475.1 Rhodospirillales bacterium | reverse complement strand
TCCCTGCATTCCCTTCCTCTCGGGAGGGGAAAAGTGTTATCTGATGCATTATAAACGCCACGACCGATGAAAAACCAGGGAGGTCTACCGTGAGTCATGCGCCCGTATCCAAAAAACCGCTGCCGCCCCTAACGAAGGGGCTTGCCGCGTTTATCGCCGACACCCCGGCCGAGGCCGTTCCGGCCGAGGCGATCGAGATCGGCCGCAAATCCATCCTCGACGCGCTCGGGGTCTGCCTGTCGGGCTCGATCGCCTCGGGCACGCGGATCGTCCGGGATTACTTCACCGGCTTCGGCTGCACCAACGCCACCAGCACGGTGTTCGGCTCCTCCATCCGCCTGCCCGCGCCGTTCGCCGCCATGATCAACGGCACCGCCAGTCACGCCGACGATTACGACGACACCCTGCGCTCCTCGGCGGTTGCGACCTATCACGGTTCGTCTCATCCGACCGGCCCGGTGATCACCGCCCTGCTGGCGGTCGCCGAACGGGACGGCAATTCCGGCCGCGACGTCATGACAGCCTATCAGTTCGGCGTCGAGACCACGGCCAAGATTCTCGACACCATCGGCGGGCGCCATTTCGCCGAAGGCTTTCACGGCACCGCGACCTGCGGCGTGCTCGGCACCACGGCGGCGCTGTCGCGCCTGTTCGGGTTCGACGCGCCGACGATCCGCACCGCCATCGGCATCGCCGCCAGCCTGGCGTCGGGCATCCGCCAAAACTTCGGCTCGGACATGAAACCGTTTCATTCGGGGCATGCCGCCAAGAACGCAATCATCGCCGCCGAATTGGCCCGCGCCGGGCACAGCGCGACCGATATCGCACTCGAATCGCCGGTCGGCTTCCTTAAGGCCTTCGGCAGCGACTACGACACCCAGTTCATTCCGGCCAAACTCGGCAATCCCTGGGCCATCGTTTCGCCGGGCGTCTGGATCAAGCCGCATCCCTCGGGCATGCGCACCCATCCGGCGATGACGAAGCTCCTCGAGCTGATCGCGGAGCACGGCATCACCGCCGATCGGGTCGAAACCATCTGGGTTCGCTCGCACAAGGGCGTTTACGAAACCCTGCTGCATCACCGGCCCAAAACCGGCCTGCAGGCGAAGTTCTCCATCGAGTTCTGCCTGTCGATCCTGCTGCTCGACGGTAAGGCCGGCCTTGCCGAGTTCACCGACGAGACCGTCAACCGGCCCGACGTGCAGGCCATGATCGAGCGGGTCGATTATGACGCTTACCCGGAAGAGGAAGCCCGCGCGAATGACTACTCGAGCGTCACGACCATTCTGAAGCTCATCCTCAAGGACGGCCGCGAGATCGGCGCGCGCGCCGACGTGCCGAAAGGCAGCACCGATTTGCCGATGAGCTACGACGAGGTCGGCGAGAAGATCCGCGATTGCGCCGTCGCCGCCAAATGGCCCGCCGGCAAGGCCGATGCGCTGATCGAAAACGTCGCCCGCATCGAGACCCTCAAGGACGTGACGCCGATCACCCGGGCGCTGTCGGAGTAACAGGCGTCAAACGCCGATCACGTCGCCGTCGTTGCGCGTGATCACGATGACGGACGGACGCGGCGGCACGCCGTCCTTAAAGTCGGGCCAGCGGGTCGGCGGATCGGCGAAGCCGGCGCGCCGGCCGAAGGGCTTGTAATGGCGCACACCGTCGACACCCGGGTGCTGCACCGACAGAAATAAAGCGCGGCCGTCCGGCGTGAACGCCGGACCGGTCGCCTCGGCCCCGACGGGCGCGCGGAAGAACATCCGGCTCAAGCCCCGGAACGGCCCTTCCGGCATGATCGCCCACAAGCCGTCCGCCGTGCCCGTATACCGCCAGCGGGGCCCCTGGTCGCTGCTCACCCACAACCGGCCGACGGGATCGAAGGCGCAGTTGTCGGGCGATGCAAACCAGCCATTGGGCGACGTGATCGGATGCCATTTCGCGCCCACGGCCTTGTTGTCGATATCGCCGCACTGCACGAACATCTCCCAACGGTAGCGCTTCGCCGCATGATCGCCGCCCGGCGCGATCAACTCGATAATATGACCGAAATCGTTCTGCGCCCGCGGGTTGGCGGCATTGCCCCGGCGGCGCTTGCGGTTGCGGGTCAGCGTTGCGTAGACCTTACCGGTTCGCGGATTGACCTCGATATCCTCGGGCCGGTCCATCGGCGTCGCGCCGAGCAGATCGGCGGCGCGGCGGGTTTCGATCAGGACATCCGCCTGACCGTGAAAATCGTTCGCCGGCGTCAACGGCCCCTGGCCGAACACCAGCGGCAGCCAGGCCAGCGTGCCGTCTTCCTCGAAACGCCCGACCGACAGCGTGCCGTGATCCAACAGATCGCGGTTGTTCTCGCGATGGTTCGGATCGACTCTATCGCGGCTGACGAAGCGGTAGATGTATTCGAAACGCTGATCGTCGCCGGAATAGATCACCACCCGGCCGTCGCCGTTGACGAACGTCTCCGCGCCCTCGTGCTTGAAACGCCCAAGCGCCGTGCGCTTGACCGGAACCGATCGCGGATCGTACGGATCGATCTCGACGATCCAACCGAAACGATTGGGTTCGTTCGGCGCCGCGCCGGCATCGAAACGCTTGTAGTGCTCCGACCAACTGAACCAGCCGTGCGGCACGCCATAACGCTCGTGATTGCGCTTCTCCCTGTTTTCTTCCAACCTGCCGCCGAAATAGAAATGGAAATTCTCCTCCGCCGTCAGATACGTCCCCCAGGGCGTGACGCCGCCGGCGCAATTGTTGAGCGTTCCGATGACGCGGCGGCCGGTCTTGTCCTCGGATGTTTGCAGCCGTTCATGCCCTGCGGCCGGACCGGACACCATCACCGCATCGTTGCCGGTGATCCGCCTCGTCGCGCTCGATCTCCACGACCGAAACCCCGTGAGCCGCCATCTCGACGTCGACGAATGTCTTCGACATGCCGTCGCGACGGTCAACGCCGGGAAACATCACCTTCGCGTTGGTGTATTCATGATTCACGCACAATAAGGCACGGTCGGAAATCTTGGCGCCGGGCTTCGCCGGCAAGAGCGCGAGATAATCGTTGTTGTAGCCGAACTGCTTGGCCTGCGCTTGCGGTGTCTGATTCAGGGGATCGAACGGCGGTGCATCCGCCGTGACGGGATCGCCCCAGCGGATCAGGATATCCGTACCGTATCCCGGCGGCACGTGATGGGTTTCATCGATGCCGTGACGCACTTCCTCGAACGAAAACGGCGGCATGACCGGCGCGGCATCGCGCGCTTTCGCACCGCACGGCCAGACCAGAAGCGCGCCCCATGCCGTCAGTGCGGCGGCGGCCCGGCCGAGCACGTCGCGGCGGGCGTAACGGGCCTCGGCCACGTCTTCCAGACACCTCGCGCCGGACGCGTTGGCCGCGGGGTCTTCGATTTCGGAAAGGTCGCGCCGGTCGGACATGGGGATAAATGTCTCAAGATTGACGGCCGGATCATACGACACGTCCGTGACAAACAGAAGGCGCCCGGACGGGGCGCCTCGCCTGCCATCAACATATTGAATTATATGATTTTTTCTCTATATCTCGCCGCGGTCGAACTTGGGCGGCTTGATATAGGGCCGGCGCATCTGGAACACGTCGTTGATGTGGGCGTAGCGCGGGCCGGAAATACGGCCGATGGGCTTCAGCGCCTCGATGTTCACATACAGCTTCTCGGGATCGATCACGTCCTCGCGCACATGGATGTAGACGACTTCGCCGATGGTCATGCGGTGGCGGCCGCCCAAATCGAGCTGCTTGAAAACCTTGCACTCGTAGTGAACCGGGGACTCGGCGATCCGCGGCACGGAAATCTTCACCGACGGAATCGGCGTCAGGCCCACTTCCTCGATTTCATTCACGTCGATCGGAAAATCCGCCGAGCATCGGTTCATCTGCTCGCCGATCTCCTCGCTGACGATATGAGCGACGAACTCGGGATTGGCCTTGAGGTTCTGAATCGTGTCCTTATAGGTCGAGCCGTCGTCCTGCAAGCCGGCGCAGAACATGACCATGGGCGGCTCCGTGGCAACGACGTTGAACAGGCTGAACGGCG
>JAVJPD010000737.1:0-2797 GCA_040216475.1 Rhodospirillales bacterium | reverse complement strand
GATCTCTGTTGCGCAGCATCAACAAGCCGATGATCGCGGCGGTGAACGGCGCGTGCCTCGCGGGCGGCGCCGGCACGGCCTTACTGTCCGATATCGTGATTATGTCCGATAAGGGATATTTCGGTTGGCCGCAGGTGAAGCGCGGCATCTCCTCGGTCAGCGGCCCCAGTATGCTCTCACGCATGCTGCCGCGCGGCGTCGCCATGAGTTACCTTCTGCGCGGCAAGTTCATCACCGCCGAGGAAGCCGTCGATCTGCAGATCGCGCACGAAGTCGTGCCGCACGATCAGCTGATGGACGCGGCCTACCGCTGGGCAAACGAAATCCTCGAAAATGCGCCGCTCGCCATGCAGGCGATCAAGGAGGCCGAGCGCCTGACCGAGAACTCGCCGCTCAACGTGCGCATGGACGTCGCGCGCGAATTGGCCAACCGGGTGCTGCGCAGCGAGGATTCCAAGGAAGGCATTCTCGCCTTCAAGGAAAAACGCGCACCGGTTTGGAAGGGCCGTTAGAGGAGGCCGCCCGATGAGCGACAGCACTCAACGTCAAGGCCCGCTTGCCGGCTACCGCGTGCTCGAGATGGGGTCGACCATCGCGGGGCCGTTTTGCGGCCGCCTGCTCGCCGATTTCGGTGCCGAGGTGATCAAGGTCGAGCCGGCGGAGGGCGACCCCTTGCGCAAGAAGGGGCGCCATTTCCACGACGTCTCGCTTTATGCCGCGAGCATCTTTCGCAACAAGGCGACCATCTCGGTCGACCTGCGTAAGCCCGAAGGCCAGGACGTCATCAAGAAGCTGATTCCGCACTGCGATATCGTCATCGAGAACTTCCGTCCCGGCGGCCTTGAGAAATGGGGGCTCGGCTACGAGCACCTGAGCGCGATCAATCCGGGAATCGTCATGGTCCGTATCAGCGGTTACGGCCAGACCGGTCCCTACAGCCGCCTCCCCGGCTACGGCATCATCAGCGAGGGGGTCAGCGGGCTGCGCCACATGACCGGCGATCCGGACCGGCCGCCCTCGCGGGTGGCGGTCTCGTTCACCGATTGCCTGACCGCCGTCTATTCCTGTTTCGGCGCGGCGATGGCGCTGTTGCACCGGGAGAAGACGGGCGAGGGGCAGATGATCGACTCGGCGCTTTATGAAACCGCGTTCAGTTTCATGGAATCCCACGTCACGGCCTACAGCAAGCTCGGCATCGTGCCGAAGCGCACCGGTTCAGCGCAAAGCCACAGCGTGGTGAACAATACGTTCGTGACCAAGGACCAGGAGTACATTCATATCGCGGCCTCGAGCGATTACGTGTTCCCGAGATTGGCCAAGGCCATCGGCCGGCCGGATCTGCTGGAAGACGAACGCTACAGCAAGGCCATCGCCCGCACCCAACATCCCGACGAGCTGAACGAAATCGTCGCCAAGTGGGTCGCTCGATACGACATGATCGAGGCGCAGAATCTTTTGCACGCGGCGGACGTACCGGCGATGGGTATCTACACGATGGCGGAAATTTTCAAGGACCCGCACTTCAAGGCCCGCGACATGCTGATCGAGATGCCCGACCCCGAGCTCGGCAGCGTGACCGTGCCGGGCGTGGTGCCGAAGCTCTCCAAAACGCCGGGCACGGTCCGTCACACCGGCCATCGGATCGGCGAGGATACCCGCGCGGTGCTGACGCGCATCGCGGGACTGGCGGATCAGGATGTGGATGCGCTGGAGGCGGCGGGAGTCATCGCCTGCCGTAAGGCGTTCCAAAAAGAATCAGCGGCGTAACATGAACGGCGCATCGAAGCGTCGGGCGGTGAACGCGCGAAGAGCATTTCAATGCGATGTATTCAACCAGGGAGGAAGAAATGTCGGGTTTGCAGGTAACGATCGCGAAATCTTTGTCGGTTGCCGTGGTGGCGTCGGGTGTTCTGGCCGCTCCGGCGGCCGTGTCGGCTGCCGATTATTCCGGTAAGCAGGTCACGATAATCGTTCCCTTCGACGAGGGCAGCAGCGCCAATCGGGTCGCGCGACTGTTTTCGCCGTTTTTCACGAAGTACTTGCCGGGGAAGCCGGTCATCCTGGTGCGCAACATGCCGGGCGGCGGCAGCGTTCGGGGCAGTAATTATTTCCAGAAAACGGCCAAGCCGGACGGCCTGACGTCCATCGTCGTGTCGACGTCGACTCAAACCAGTTACCTGTTGGGCGGTAAGAAGATTCAATACGATCTGTTGGCATGGGAATACGTTCTGACGATGCCGCTCGGCTCGGTTTTTTACGTGAATCCGAAGACGGGCGTGAAGGGTAAGAACGTCGCGGACGATATCAAGACGCTGCGGAATTTACCGGCCTTTACCCTCGGTGCGAAAAGCCCGGCCTCTTCCGATCTTCGCGCCTTTCTTGCCTACGAACTGTTGGGCGTCAAGAACATCAAGGCGGTGTTCGGTTTGTCCGCGGGCAAGCGCCGCAAGGCCCTTCTGCGCGGAGAATTGGACGGCAACCTCGATTCGGGCGGTGCCTATATCAAGGGCGTCGTGAAGTACGTCAAGACGGGTAAGGTCGTGCCGCTGATGACCTTGGGATACACGCAAAAGGGCAAGATCGTTCGGGACCCGGCTTTCCCGAAGATGCCGACCATTATCGACGTGTATAAGGCGATGCACGGCGGCAAGGAGCCTTCCGGTCTTCTCTTCGAGGTGTACAAAAGCTTTTACGGCATGAGCGTCATGACGAATAAGAGCTTCGCGCTGCCGGCGAAAACGCCGAAAGACGTTCTCGATTCCTATATCGAGGCGGCCAAGAAAACCCTCAAGGATGA
>JAVJPD010000736.1:0-5222 GCA_040216475.1 Rhodospirillales bacterium | reverse complement strand
GCCCATCGTCGTCATCGCCGGCATCCTGATCGTCTTTTCGGTGAACATGCTCGACCGGCAAACCTGGCTGATGGCGGTCAAACTGTTCGAGCCCGACTCCCTGACTGCGCGGCGCGATCTGATCGGCAACATTGCCGTCGTCCTGCTGGTCATGTTCGTGACGGTAGTGTTCGATTTCGTCTCCGCAACCGGCGTCGGCCTGGTGATCGCCTCGCTGTTCTTCGCCTCGCGCATGGGCGAAACCGTCATCCGCCGCCAGCACCGGGGCGATCGTTACCATTCAAAAACCGCGCGCCCCACCCAGGCGATGGAAATCCTCGAACGCGACGGCGCCGAGATCGTGATCTTCGAGGCGCAGGGGCCGATCTTCTTCGGCTCCGCCGATCAGCTCGCCAAGAACATCCAGGAATCCCTCGATTCCGCCGAGTTCATCATCCTCGACATGCGCCGCGTTACCGAAGTCGACAGCACCGGCCTCGACATCCTGCTGCAGATCGACGAATCGATCACGAGCCAAGGCAAGGCGTTCTATATCAGCTACCTGACCGAAGACCGCCCCCTGAAGCGCGCGATCATGGGGCTTGCCAAGGATTGGCCGGCACTCGAGAAAAAAGCCTTCCCCGATACCGATACAGCGCTGTCCCTTGCCGAAGACAAGCTGCTGCGGCGCGTCGAGGGCGGTTTCGGCAATGCCCCCGAATTGCAGCTCTCCGAGATCGACGTCCTCAAGGGCCTCGGCGGCGCGGATATCGCTTTCCTCGAAACCATCATGGCGCGCCAGGAATTCTCCGCCGGCGCCACGATCTTCGCGCAAGGCGAGGCGGCCGACGCCATGTACTTCCTCGCCGCCGGCACCGTCAGCGTGCGCCTCAACATCCCCGGCCAACCGCGCACCGTGCGCCTCGCCAGCTTCAAGCCCGGCGTCGTGTTCGGAGAAATGGGGCTGATGCGCGCCGAGGAACGTTCCGCCAACGTCATTGCCGACGACGCGGTGGTTTGCTATTCGATGACGGTCGAGGCGTTCCGCAAACTCGGCGAGGAACACCCCGAAATTCTCGCCAAGATGCTGCTCAATATGTCGCGCGAGCTGTCCGAACGCCTGCGCATCACATCCGATCAGGTCGGCGAACTCGAAACCTGAGTCTCGCCCCACCAACGACAAGCAGGGAGGAATAAACCATGAGCCATGAACCGGCCGGCGGCGGCGTCAAAAGATTTCCCGTCGACACCGTGCGCGAGCAAATCGCCAACTGCCTGACTGCCTGGGGCATGTCGCCCGAGAACGTCGAGATCACGGCGAAGGTCATGGTCGACGCCGATACCTGCGGCATCGACACCCACGGCATTTCCATGCTGACCGAATATCACACGCGCCACCGCAAGAATTTCATCACCATCGACGCCGGCGTTACCGTGGTGAACGAAACCCCCGTTTCCGCCCTGCTCGATGCCGGCGGCGGGCTCGGCTACGTGGTTTCGGTCCGGGCGACAAAGATGGCCATCGAAAAGGCCAAGCAGGCCGGCATGGCCGCCGTCGCCGTGCGTAATTCGGCGCATTTCGGCGCCACCGGCTATTACACCCGCATGATGGCGGCCGAAGGCCTGGTCGGCATCGCCACGACAACCGCCGTCGGGCGCAGCGTCGCGCCGACCTTCGGCAAGGAACCGAAACTCGGCACCGATCCCATCGCTTTCGCCGCGCCCACGAAACGCCACAAGGTTTTCAGCCTCGACATGGCGACCACCACGGTTGCGCGCGGCAAAATCCGCAACAAATATAACGAAGGCCTGGCGCTGCCCGTGGGCTGGGCCAACGATGCCGACGGCAGGCCGACCACCGACGCCGCCCTTCTCATCGAGAACAAGGGCGGCACGCAAACGCCGCTCGGCGGCACGCGGGAATCCGGCAGCCACAAGGGATACGGCCTCGGCGTCATGGTCAACATCCTGTCGTGCGCATTTTCCGGCGCGCGCGTTCTGACCGGCGAGTACGCCAACAAGCAGCCCTTCCCCGGCACCATGGACGTCGGCCATTTCTTCCTCGCCATCGATCCCAAGATATTCGCCCCCGACGTGCCGTTCGAGGACACCGTCGATCGGATGATCGACGATCAGCACGCGACGATCCCGGTCGATCCCGCGCAACCGGTATTAATCGCGGGCGAGCCCGAAGATATGATCCGCGCCGAGCGGGAGCAATCCGGCATCCCCGTCCCGCCGGGCCTGCGCGGCCGGATCGAAGAAATCTGCCGGGAGTCCAACACCGAATTCGTGTTGCGCTAGGATGTGTGTGCTTCAATAGGACATTCTTTCTGTCCGTCATCGCCCGGCGACAGCCCGGGCGATCCAGAGGTTACGCTGGATGCCCCGCGTGAAAGCGGGGCATGACGATGTTCCAAGGTTTAAAGGACGCTTTCTAATATGCACAACGTTAGTCCTTTACGAGTAGGCCTCGCCGGGTTCGGCAGCATCGGGCGCACGGTGGGCGATGCCCTCGATCGCGGCATGCCGGGCTTGGCGTTATGCGCGGTTTCGGTGCGCGACGCGGAGAAAGCGCAACAACACCTCAAGATCTACAAAACGCCCGTGCCGGTGGTGCCGCTGCAAGAACTCGCGGCCGTTGCCGATATCATCGTCGAATGCACCTCGCGCAAAGCGTTTCGGGACGCCCTCGAACCGGCCGTCGACGCCGGGTGCACGGTCATCGCCGCCACCGTCGGCGGCCTCCTGCAATGCCCGGACCTGATCGAGCGCGCCCAAGAAACCGGTGCGCGCATCATCGTGCCGACCGGCGGGCTCGTCGGTTTCGACGCGGTGCGCGCCGCCGCCGAAGGCGTCATTTATTCGGTGAAACTGACGACGCGCAAGCCGCCCTTGAGCCTGCACGACGCGCCGGTGCTCAAGGAAAAGAATATCGACCCGAAAAACTTGAAGGAACCCGTGCAGGTGTTCGCCGGTACCGCGCGCGAGGCCATCGACACCTTTCCGGTCGGCCTCAACATCGCCGTCGCCCTGAGCCTCGCCGGCATCGGCCCTGATAAAACGATGCTCGACGTCTGGCTCGATCCGGCCGTTACAAGAAACGTTCACACGGTCGATGTCGACGCCGACAGCGCATCGTTCGCCATGACCATGGAAAGCGAACCGGCGGAAGACAATCCCCACAGCGCCAAGATTGCGGCACTGAGCCTGATCGCCTGCCTGCGCGGGCTCACCGCGACGATGAAGGTCGGGACGTAAGCGGCCCAAAGCGGCTAGCCCGCCTCGGCCAGCACCTTCTCCATGAAGGCGAGCGCTTCCTCGGCGAAGCGCTGCATGTTCTCTTCCCGGTCCGACAGCTCCGTTTCCAGCGTCGCCGAGCGTTCCAATGGTCCCGCCATGGCGAAGCAGGAATGCCCCGCCGCATCGCCGTAACGATTGCCCGACGGCCCGCTCGCCCCGGTTTCGCAGACGGCCCACGTCGCGCCGAGCTTCTCGCGCAACGCCCGCGCGACGATCAGGGCATATTCCTCGCTCGCGCCGCGCATGGTGACCTGTTCCTCGGGCAGGCCGAGCAGCGCACGCCGGGCGGCGCGGGTGTAAATGACGCCGCCGCCGACGTAATAGGCCGACGCGCCGGGCACCGCGAGCAGCGCCGCCGAGATCAACCCGCCGGCCGACGATTCCGCGACCGCCACCGTTTCGCCCCTCTCCTTCAAACGCGCGCCGACGACCGCCGCCATGGAGGACAACCGGCTCATCGGTCGATCTTCAGCAGTTTCTTGGCCGTGCCGCCGAGCATCATTTCGATATCCGCGTCGCTCAAGCCCGGCACGCTCAGGATATGCGCGATCGGATTGATGTTGGCCATGCCCGCCGGATGGTCCGTGCCGAGCACGAGTTGGCTCACGCCGCATTCGTTTCTCAGGTGCGCCAGATTCTCGGTCGCGAATACCAGGGTGTCGAAATAAAGTTGTTTCAAGTAATCGCTCGGCTTTTTCTTCTCGACGCCGCGCCCGCCCCTATCGTTGCTGTTATGACCGTGATCGTAACGCCCGATATAGGACGGCAGCAGACCGCCGCCGTGCGCGGCAACGATCTTCAAGCCCGGATAGCGGTCCAGCGTGCCTTCGTAGATCATGTGCGCGAGCGCGACGGAGGTGTCCAACGGATTGCCGATGATGTTGTCGAGGAACCCATGGCCGTCGAAACGCTTGCCCGCCTCGGGAAAGTGATCGGGATGCAGAAAGATCACGACGTCGAGTTCCTCCGCCTTGGCCCAGAACGGATGGAATTTCGGATCGGCCAACTCCTCGCCTTGAATGTTCGTCGCCAAAATCGCGCCGCGCAGGTCGAGTTTCTTGACCGCGTATTCCAGTTGCGCGGCCGCCAGCTCGGGAAACTGCATCGCGACGATGGCGAAGCCGACGAAGCGGTCGGGATAGTTCCGGCAAATTTCAGCGACCTTTTCGTTCTGCAGCCTGACGTGCGCTTCGGCGAGCTCGCGGTCCGCCCAATAGAAATGATGCCCGGTGCCGACGCTGAGCGCCTGCATGTCGATCCCCATGGCGTCGATCTCGGCGAGCCGCGTCGGGATGTCGGCGACCCGCGACCGGGTCCGGTGCTTGAACGGGTTCTTACCCTTCATCTCGGGCCGGCCCTCGAACAGCGGCCAGGCATCGGCGATCTGGCAATGGGCATGGATGTCGACGGTCAGCATTTTCTTGCCGTTGACGACCACGGGGCGCGGCGTCGTCGGCTCGAGCGTCGTCGGATTCTTTCCGAAGGCGGGCTTGTCCGAATGATACGTTAAATCGCAGCCGACGAATTCGACGCCGCTGGTTGTCTCCGACATGAATAAAACTCCCCTTGGTTTTTATGGATTGTACAGGGAACGCCGCCCGAGCCAATCGTAAAAACCGGCGGGGCGGCGGCTAATACCCCCGGCCCCGGTCGACGATGTAACGGGGCGCCTTGCCGGCCTGGATCATCGCGATGTTCTTGGCGATCTCGGCGCTGGCGGTTTTGGGGTTCGTCAGACTCGCGCAATGGGGCGTGATCTCGATCTTCGGGTGCTGCCAAAACGGATGGTCGGCGGGCAACGGTTCCTCGGAAAACACATCGAGGGTGGCACCCTCGAGCTTGCCCGAGTCCAACGCCGTCGCCACGTCCGCTTCGACCATGTGCCTGCCGCGCGCCGCGTTGATCAAGAACGCGCCGTCGGGCAGGGCCGCGAAGAGATC